>JACKAQ010000005.1 GCA_020634975.1 Calditrichia bacterium
GGGTGGGCAATTCCCCGGTATCACACACAATTGCCGGGGTTGAAGCAAATTTTTTTCGAAAACCCCTAACTTTTTGCTAAACATTCCGCGCCAGCTTCCGAATACTTGATTCACATACACAAATATTATAATCTAACACGGAGGTTTCACCATGGATATTCATCGCTTATTCAAGAACCCGTTTTCGGCTGCGCATATTACCCATCCGAAAATATTCAAGTTTGGTGAGGATCACATTCAGCGATTAAACGCCAACAATGTAGCGGCGGATTTGGCAGATACCATCACTGCCACCACAAACCTGTTCGATGATTTTGCAGCGGCGTTATCGGTTGAAGATAAAAGCTTCATCCGTCAGCAGGCGCTTACCCAAACAATGAACCAGACACTTGTCGATTTCAAAAATGAGATTCGCCGTGAAGAGGGGTTGGTTCGTTCAATCTGGAGCGCCAATTCACCGGTGTATAAAGAGTTCTTTCCGCGCGGGATTACGGAGTATAACACCGCAAAGCTGTCCAATGCAGAAGTGCTGATGTCCCGTTTTGTCGCGACCGCAACGGATTATGTTGCCACATTGGGTCAACCATTTGTGGATAAGTTCACTCAATTGCAAACGACATTCGTAGATGCCCGCAAAGCCCAGTTGCAGCAGTTTGGTGAGGTTGCCGAGGCGAAATCCGCCACCCGCGAAAAGCGGCAGGTGCTGGAAACCCAACTGGTTCAAAACATTTATACATTGGGCATGAAATATCCCGCCAACCCGGATCGTGGCAAGGATTTTTTTGATATGTCCATCCTTCGCCGCCCGAAGCGTGTGAAAAATGAAGCCGGTGAGGTGTAATTGAGGTTCATTGCGAAATTGGGGATTCCTGCCTTCGCGACGAGTGCGCTCCTTCGGAGCAGGAATGACGGTGTAAACAGAAAAGGCAGATCAAACGATCTGCCTTTTTTTATTCGAAAATTGTCAAATGTGTGTTAAACGGAAAAGCCGTTGGCGTGGTAGTGCCCGTTCAGTGTGCCGACGGTGCGGAGCAGCTCCTGCCGGATTTTATCCATATTAAACGGTTTTTTGATGATCCCGTCGATGTGTCCGTTGGTTTTCAAAAATCCGTTGTCGATCTGGTTCCAGCCGGTAACGATAAACACCGGAATCGCCGGGTTAATGTCTTTCAGCTTCGCGGCGAGTTCCACGCCGTTGACGTTCGGCATACTCAAATCGGCAAAAACCACATCGCAGCGGTGTTTCTGGAATTTCAGCACGGCTTCGTGGGCGCTGGCGGCGGTAATCACTTCGCAGCCTTCGTCTTCCAGCATTTCCGCGAGCGTTTCCCGAACGATGCCTTTGTCTTCAACCAGCAGTATCTTGTAGGATAGCGGCTGGAAGAATTCCGGTTTATCGTGTTGCGGCAAAATTTCATCGCCGGCGCAGGGCAGTTCAATCATAAAAATAGCGCCTTTACCGGGCGAAGAATCCACATGAATTGAGCCATGGTGTTTCTGGATGATTTCCCATGCGATGCTCAAACCCAGTCCGTTGCCGCGAGTGCCTTTGGTGGTAAAAAACGGTTCGAATACTTTGTCCTGAACTTCGTGGGGAATACCGCTGCCGGTATCGCTGACGAAAATAACCACTTTGCCGTCTTTTACGGTGGTCTGGATGTTCAGTTTGCCGCCGTGCGGCATGGCGTCCAGCGCATTGTTGATGAGGTTGAGCATCACTTCGCGCAATGTGGTTGCGTCGCCTTTTACCGGTTTGATGCTGCCCAAATCCAGTTTCAGATGATAGTGAATGCCCTGCGATTGCGCTTCTTCCTCAAATCGCGGACGGGCAATTTCTACCACTTCCTGCACCAATGTGTTGATGTTCAGCGTTTGCGCCACATCTTCCGCATCTTTCGCAATTGAGTAGTTTTGGAGTCGCAAAATGCTGTTTGCGCCGTCTTTTGCGGTTTGCAGCAGCAATTCCAGATCGCGCTGGTGCGATGTGCCTTCCAGCTTTTTCTGCAATAACTGGGTTTTACCGATGATCACGCTGAGCAGGTTGTTCAAATTGTGCATGGTGCCGCTGGCCAGTTCGCCGAGCACTTTCATGCGTTCGAGGTGTTTGGTGTAATTCTGGTATTTGCGATTCTGTTCCGCCAGCGCTTTTTTCTCGATCAACTGGGTCATCACGTAAAAAATAAATTGATACATTTGCAGCTCATCCCGGTTAGGCTCGGTTGCGCGTTTGAGCAACACCACCCACGCGCCGAGATAGGCATCGTTCACCACAAACGGGAACAGCAGCAGCGATTTTGCGGATAGTTGATCGAGTTGTTTGCCAAAACTGTCATACAAAAAATGGGCGACATGATGCTGCGGGATAAACAGCGGCGGCGTTTCGTTGAACACGTCGTCTTCCAGTGTTTCCAGCGCGGTTTGCAGCACAATGCCCGCTTCGTTGTAGGCGGGTTTGCCGTATTCTTCGGCGAGCAGCCGCCATTTTTTGGCGCGTTTTGCGCCCATGAACATGGCGGTGTACACCACGTCTTTCTGCTGCAATACGGCGTGTTGCAACTGCGTCAGCACATTTTTGACAGAGTTGCGGGCGTTACCTTTCGGCAACAGACCTTCGAATATTTTGTAATTGTCGCTTTTTTCGAGAATGTAATCGTGCAGATAGATATTTTCGGCGGCAAAGCTCATCATTCCCGCCATGCTGGTGAGAAATTGTTTGTCGTGCAGCCGGAAAAACTGACCGTCGCGATCGTCCCAAATAATCATCGCGCCCAGCGGTTTGCCGCGCACCAGCATCGGCACGCCAATCCAGGCGTGGGCGGGCGTTCCGTTGGCCAGCACACCCAAATCCCGGCAAAAATTGGGGTAATCGTTGGTGAGCACCGCTTGGCGTTTGGTCAATAAATAATGATATAATGTATTTTTCTGAACAAATTCGCCGGTCGGCGCCATGCGCTTTCCGGATTCATCATATTGAAATTTGGCGATGCGCTGAGGATTTTGGGTGAGAATAAATTCGATATGCTGCTCCCGGTACACCTTTCGCAACTCGTTGTAAAAGGTGTTGAGCGCAGATTTGAAATCTTTGCAATTGAACAACGCTTTGCTGAATTGCTCGAAATAGCTTAACAGTGTATCCGAGCCTTCTTTTTGCTTCAGCAAATGGTTGAGCGATGTAAACAGATCATTTTTCATGATACGTCTGCCGTTTCCCTCAAAATTAGATAACTCCGCACTAATAAATAAATTATAGCGCAAATTTCGGGTGAATGCAAGGCATATCTATTCGCCAAATTAAATTGAAATCAGTAGCCGACTGCGCCGCCATCGGGACTGCGGGGATCGGACGCGCCGATGCGCAAGCCGCTTTCCGGATCGATAATGATGCCCATCGCGCGACCCTGCGTGCGATACCAACTGATCTCGTGTCCCATCGCTTCCAGTTTTTCGATGGCATCTGCACCAACGCCCCATTTTTCGATGCGGATGGTTGCCGGCAACCATTGGTGGTGAAACCGCGGTGCGTCGATCGCTTCAAAAATATTCATATCGAAATCGACAACGTTTAAAATGGTCTGCAAAACGGTGTTGATAATGGTGCGTCCGCCCGGACTGCCGGTAACCATAAAATTTTTGCCGTCTTTGGAAACGATGGTCGGGGTCATGCTGGAGAGCATGCGTTTTTCCGGCTGGACGAGGTTGGGATTTGTGCCGATCAATCCGCGGCTGTTGGTTAATCCGGGAACGGGATTAAAATCCCCCATTTCGTTGTTTAGCAGAAAACCGGCACCGTTCAAAACGATGCGCGAGCCGTAATAATATTCCAGCGTGTAGGTGTTGGAAACGGCGTTGCCCTGCGCATCCACCACCGAGTAATGGGTGGTCTCTTCCGATTCGTAATCCCATTCAAAGCTGCTGGAATCGCTGACACTGGCTTTGTCCGCAGCGATGCTTTTGCGCAACTCGTCGGCAAATGCCTGCGAAATGAGTTTGTCCACGGGCATATCCGGGTTGAAATCCGGGTCACCGAGATGCGCGGCACGCTGGTTGAATCCCCGGCGCATTGCTTCGGTTACGGTGTGCACATATTGGGCGGAGTTGTGCCCCATCGATTGCAAATCGTAGCCTTCCAGAATGTTCAGCATGATGCCCAGGGTAATGCCGCCGGAACTGGGCGGGCTCATCGAATGAATGGTGTAGCCGCGATAGTCAACCTCAATCAAATCAAGAAGTTGTGCTTCGTAATCCGCCAGATCCGCTTTGGTGATCATCCCGCCGTTGGCTTTCATTTCGCGCTCAAAAATGTCTGCGGTTTCACCTTTGTAAAATCCGTCCCGACCGTGTTTGGCAATGCGTTTCAGTGTTTTTGCCAAATCCGGCTGTTTCCAGGTATCGCCCATGCGATAATATGTGCCGTCTTTTTTGTAAAATTGTTTTTCGGAGCCGGGATATTTGCGGAAATCATCTTCGAGATTGATGAAATTACGTTCCAGTCCGTAGCTGAGGGTGAAACCTTTTTCCGCCAGTTCGATAGCGGGTTTGATGACATCCTTCAGTTTCATGGTGCCGTATTTTTCCAGAGCGAGGGTTAATCCGGCAACGGTTCCGGGCACGCCAACCGCCAGATAGCCGTCGTGGTTCAACCCGCGAATGAGTTCGCCGTTTTCATCGAGATACATTTTTTCGTGCGCAGCCTTCGGCGCTTTTTCGCGATAATTGACGCCAACGCTGGTGCCGTCTGCCATGCGGATCACCATAAATCCACCGCCGCCAATGTTCCCGGCGCCGGGATTGACCACCGCCAGTGCAAAACCGGTTGCGACGGCTGCATCTATCGCATTACCGCCCTTTTTGAGGATTTCCATTCCCACATTCGATGCGATAGCGTGGGTGGAAACCACCATGCCGTGTTTGGCATAAACCGGCCACTTTTGGGCGAATGCCGGATGGCTGTTCACGGTTATCAGCGCAATAAAAGTGAACGTTATATTTAAATACAATGCCCGATTTTTCATCTTTACTCCTGCGTCGCTATTTTCAATATTTTTTTCAATAAGGATTGTAAACAATCCGGATAAAACAAACAAATGCATTATTAGCTGAAATGCCAATTTTGTGGACAACCCGGGCATCTGAATAAATTTTTACATATTTTTAAATTAAATTCATTTTACCAATTGATGCATTTCACCTTTTGAATGCAAAATTATCCTTATTATTGACCGGATGTTCAGACGATGTGAAATTTTTTGTAAATCAATATCAGATTATAACTTGTATTGATGAAAATGGCGGTTATTTTGGTGGTGTATTTTCGTCGCGGAAAATGACATCAAATGCAAAAAATCGATTAACGGTAGCCAAAAAACATTTCACTTTCGCGAAAATTTATCCTATATTTCGCGCTCATTTCAACAAACAGGTGCAATTTTTAATGACCTCTCGGCTGCAAAAGCACAAACAAATAGTGTCAATGTTGAACTCCCGGCACGATGCACCTTTCCCAGAATCTGAGCAGCCACCGGCAAATGTTGCAGAAAATCCCGCGAATTCTTCATTGTTACGACAGGTTTTTGAATTCCACCGCAGCATGGTTCAAAACCTCAATTCGGGATTGTTGACCATCGATTTGGCAGGTGAAATTATTTTCGCCAACAAAGTTGCTGCCCGGCTATTGGGGCTGGAAGTTAGTGATTTGCTCGGCAAAAAAGTGGTGGATCTGTTCAATAAAAGTGAAGATGGCGAAGCTTTTTTGCGCGAATGCACCCGCCGCGGCCAGCGCATTGACGAGTGGGAAGCGCAGCTGTTTCATCCGCAATATCGGCAAATCACCGTTGGCATCGATGCCGCATATATGGAAGATACGCGCAATAGTTTTCAAGGTATCGTGTTATTATTGCGTAACTTAACAGAAGTAATGGAAATGCGCAATCAGGTGAAGCGCATGGAGCAACTGGCGTTGCTCGGCGAAATGGCAGCCGGTTTGGCGCACGAAGTTCGCAATCCCCTGGCTGGCATTAAAGCCACCGCGCAATTGCTGGAAGAAGATGACGAACTCGACGCGATGAAACGCGAAACGCTGAAACGGCTGATCCGCGAAGTGGACAAAGCCAATCATCGCGTTAGCGAATTTCTGAAATTCGCCAGACCCAATCGCGCAAAAGCGGATTTTCATCAGGTTCGAGAAATTGTGGAAAATACCCTGCACTTTCTCGATGCCAAAATGCAATGGCAAAAAATAACCGCAACAACTGCCGTGCCCGAAACGCTGGCACCGGTTTTTGTGGATAAAACGCAAATTGAACAGGTGCTGCTTAACCTGTTTATCAACGCAATGGACGCCATGCCGAATGGCGGGCAGTTACACATTTCCGCCAAACCGCGGGCGATACGGGCCGGGAAACGGGCCAATCGCCACGGGGTTGTGGCGCAACAGCAGCAAAGTTTCATTGAAATTTCGGTCCGGGATTCCGGCGAGGGAATCGCCAAAGAAAATCTCGGACAAATTTTTCGTCCGTTTTTCACAACCAAAATTACCGGCGTTGGATTGGGATTAGCCATCTGCAGCCGGCTGGTTGAAGAAAATCGCGGTAAAATAGATGTTCTCAGTCACATCGGAAAAGGCACAACGATTATATTAGCGTTGCCGGCTTTTGCAGCCGGCTGATGTGTATCCGGTTGTGGCAGAACAAAAATATAAACGCAGCGCGTGCGCAATCATTCGCCTGCAATGAAAATTGATGCAAAACGAAAGTTTTTCCATGAATCCGGGTAAACGGTTATTGATCGTAGATGATGAAGAAACGCTGACATTCAGTTTGTATCAGGCGTTCATCAAAGCGCCGATCGAATGCGAAGTGCTCACAGCTTCATCCGGCGAAGAAGCGTTGGAAAAAGTTCAGGATAACCCATTTGATCTGGTTATTACCGATTTGGCAATGCCGGGACTCAACGGTTTGGAACTGCTGCGCTGGCTGAAAAAACACCAGCCTGCAACGCAAGTGGTGATCATCACCGCGTACGGAACCGATGAACGCCGGGATGCCGCAATGGAATTGGGCGCCGAAGGATATAAGGAAAAACCATTTGATATTCATGAAATGCGCACAATGGTGATCAACATGCTCAGGGAATAAATGGCTTTAGTTGGAAACCTGAAAGACTTGAAGCTGGCAAATATTATCCAGATCAATTGTATCGAACGTAATACTGCCCGCGTCGTCGTCAGATCAAAAGAATTGAATGGCCTGATTTATTTCGCAGATGGCGGAATTGTTCATGCCGAATACGGATTGTTTATCGGTGAACGCGCCGTGCACGAAATGCTTGCGCTTTCGACCGGTGATTTCAAGGTTGAATCCGATGTGGAAGCGCCGCGCCGCTCTATCCAGCAACCCTGGAATTCTATTGTGCTGGAAGGATTGCGGCTGCTGGATGAAAAACGGGAATTTGGCGAACCGTTGCCGCGGCAACTGCTGGATACCCTTTCGGGAATCAAAAATATCAATAATTTTTTTGTGCTGAATTACAACGGACAAATTATTGAAGGCAGTGCGCAACGACCGATACATCCCATAACGTTGACTTTTGTGTGGTATAAACTGAAGAAAATGCTGAACCTGTTTTATACGGATAAATTTCAATATGTCGCATTAACCAAACCGGACGGCTATTATTTTGTGTTCGAACATCGCCCGAATCTGGTGGTTATCGAAACCAATTTTCATGTGATCATCCCGGATTTTGCGCAGGATATTCGCAAAATCATACAAAAAATGCAAAATGGCAACAAATAACACCGGAGTACGCCAAACACGTGATACGCCAATTTTTTCTACAGGTTATCGAGCAAAAAGGCACCGAAGCCATCGGCATATTCAGTCACGATGGCAAAATGCTCGATAGCTGGCTTGCCTCCGGAAGCAGCGATAACGTGTTGAAAGATTTGGGTGAAACATTTTTACATATTTACAGCGTGCTCAGTCGACCGGATATGGCGGAATTAAAAGAAATCCAGATTTCTTTTGACAAAGGAATGGTGTTTGCGCGCGCGTCCGAACGATTTTATCTGCTGGTTATTCAGCGCCATAATGCCAATCCCAATCTGATTCGCATGGCTGCCAATTGCGGCATTCATGAACTGGAAAATCATCGAAAAGGGCAGCGGATGATTCGCAAATTGCCCGAACAGTCGTTATCAAAAAAACATTTCAACGAACTGGATGAAGTTGAAAAAATTATGCTGGATCATATAATGAGGTAAGCGATGCAGGAAAGCAGATTACAAACGATCGAACCGGATATGGTGTTTGAAATGTCCGTTGAAAAACCGACAGAAACCTTACCTTTAAAAACGTATGAATGGGCGATTATTACCCAATTAAACGGCGAAAAAACGGTTGGGCAAATCGGGGAAATACTATCGCTAACTTCTGAAGAAACAAAAGCTTATTTTGACAGATTGACCGCTTACGGATTGTTGAAGCTGGTCGGTAAACCACTTGAGCAACAACCCATTCCGGCAGAATGGTTTGAGGAGTTGACGTACGAATTAACCCTTGCTGTCGGTCCGGTTGCCGAGTTTATTATTGAAGAATGTTTGATGGAAATGCGACGTTCCCAACGCAATCTCGAACAAAACCTTTTTATTACACTGGTCGATTGGGTCAGCAGGGAAATTTCAAATGAAAACCGGCGATATGAATTTTTGAGAAAATTGATCGGTTTTATCAATCATCATCAACAAGAATTGAAAAGCAGGAAATAAACACAGGGAACGCGCAAATGAAATCGAAAGGTTTTACATCGAGCCTCCGCTTTAAAGTGATGGCATTTATATTGCTTGGCGGATTGGTGCAGTGTGCTGTCATCATGTTTGTCACTTATCGGTATTTTAATGTGACACTCGTGGAGGCGTTGCAGGAACAAGGATTGATTGTCGCAGAAAGCATTGAGGAACAAGCTGCCGCATTAATGATTGAAGAAGATCCGGTCGGATTAACAAAAATTGTAGAAAATTATCGACATCAAAAAAGTAATGAATATATTATAATTGTCGATGCTGATTATAATATAGTCACGGATACCTACGGCGGAGCAGTGCCGGCTGTTTTAAAGCTCAACGAGGTTTATGAAAATTACGACCTGGCGAGCAGGGAACGCTATGAATTAGCCGAAATCGAAATTGCCGGACAGGCAGTTTATGACATCCGGATGCCCATTAAAGAAGGTTTCCTCGGTTTTGTTCGGGTTGGGTTGAAAAAATCCTATGTCAGTTCCCGGGTAAATGAAGCGGTTTTGTATATCGGATTAATAATTGTGGCTGGTATGCTGTTGGCGTCTGTTATTGCATTGTGGGTAATAACCAGCCAGGTTGCCCGCCCGATTGATCAACTGATTACCGCTGCAAAAGAAATCAGTTTGGGTAATTTTAATACGCCGGTTCAGGTGCAGGTGCAAAACGAATTGCAGGAACTGGCAGCCGCAATTGAGCGAATGAAAGAAAGTTTAAAAACCAGCCTCGAACGGCTGAGATCCAGATCGACGATTGGTCGATTTTAATCAACTATCTGGGAGATAGGTCAATGGTACAAGTTAAAAAACTGAAAGATGGCAGTCGCCAGATTATCCTAACGGCAATACAGTTTGATGAAATCACAAAAGTGCTTTCGGAACTGGCGTCAAAAACCAAGGCATCAACCATTTTATTGGCGGATATCAGTGGTCAGTTGATCACCCAGCGTGGCAATACCGACGATATGAACACCCAGATTCTCTCTGCACTTGCCGCCAGCGATTTTGCGGCTACCGCAGAAATGGCTAAATTGGTCGGGGAAGATGCAAAGTTCAAACTGCTATTCCATGAAGGTGAAAAACGAAACGTATATTTGTCCAATGTTGGCGACAATTTTTTTCTGGTTGTTGTTTTCGATGTTAGCGTAACATTAGGTTTGGTAAGGATTTACACCAAAAAGGCGATCCAAAGTCTGTTGAATGTCTTCGAAACAACCGAACCGGGAGAAGATGCTACTACCATTATGGATTCCGATTTCAGCAGTATGCTTGGTGATATGTTGGACGAGTCGTTCAAATAAAAAATGCGAGAAATTTTCGCATCAGTGAAAAAAATTAATACAACTGTAGCAAAAAATACAGGTGTTCAAGGGTTGAGTTTGATCAAACGAACGAGGCAAGCGATCAATGTTTATTAACTGGGCATTACAGGAAATCAATCTCAAAATCGTTTATTACGGTCCGGGGATGAGCGGCAAAACAACGAACCTGGAATATATTCACTCGAAATTAGATCCTTCATTAACGGGTGAATTGGTCACGCTGAAAACCAAAGAAGACCGGACGATTTTTTTTGATTTCATGCAGATTGAAGTCGGTCGGATTAAGGGCAAAAAGCCAAAATTTAATCTGTATACCGTTCCGGGGCAGGTGTATTATGCATCCAGCCGCAAAATTATTTTGAACGGTGTGGATGGCGTGGTATTTGTTGCCGATTCCCAAAAGGATCGTATGGAAGGCAACATCGAAACACTGCTGGATCTGGAAAGCAACCTGATGTCGATGGGCTATTCGCTGGAAACATTTCCGTGGGTAATCCAATACAACAAACGCGATCTGCCAAATACGGAATCGCTGGAATTGCTACAGAAAAAGCTCAACTTTTTTGATGTTCCGTTTTTCGAAGGCGTTGCTATCAAAGGCACCGGCGTTTTCGATACATTAAAATCGATCATCAATCTGGTTGTGCGTCACGTTCAAAAACAGCTTTAAAAAACCGCTGTTACAGCTGCGGAATGGCAGGTTTGCCTGCCATTCCCGATTGTTGTTCTCACCGAACCGGAGGCTCCACACCGCATGTCTCTTCCTTCCCGATTGTTCAAATTAAATAAATCTGTTTACGGTTGGGCAATGTATGATTGGGCAAATTCTGCCTTTGCAACTACCGTTATGGCCGGATTTTTTCCGGTGTTTTTCAAAAATTACTGGAGTTACGGGACGGACCCGAACATCAGTACCGCACAGTTGGGATTGGGCAATTCGCTGGGCGGATTGATCGTTTCGCTGATGGCGCCAATTTTGGGTGCGATTGCCGATCGCGGCGGCATTCGTAAAAAGATGCTCATTTTTTTCGCCTATTTCGGTTCGCTGATGACGGCAGGTCTGTTTCTCGTCGAAAAAGGCGATTGGCAAATGGCTGTGATGGTTTACATCCTGGGTGTGGTCGGCTTCAGCGGTGCCAATATTTTTTACGATTCGCTGCTGTCCGATGTGTCCAACAGTTTCAGCGAGGATTATGTTTCCGGATTCGGATATGCGCTGGGCTATCTCGGCGGCGGCGTGCTGTTCCTCGTTAATGTGCTGATGACGTTAAACCCCGAATCGTTCGGATTACCGGATGCGGCAACGGCGGTTCGCTACTCATTTCTGTCCGTTGCGGTTTGGTGGGCTGGCTTCACTATTTTTACAATCGTATGGGTCAAAGAAAAACCCAAACAGGTGGATAAAAGTCAAAGTGCCGTTCGCGAAGGATTCCGGCAATTGGTGAACACGTTCAAAAAAGTGAATTATTTAAAAACTTTGGGCACTTTTTTGATTGCCTACTGGCTTTACATTGATGGCGTGCATACGATTATCCGAATGGCGGTGGATTATGGCATGTCCATCGGTTTTAAAGATTCCGACCTGATTACTGCGCTGTTGCTTGTGCAGTTTATCGGTTTTCCCGCTGCGATTATTTATGCGAAATTGGGCGAGCGATTTGGTGTCCGGAAATCGTTGCTTTTCGGCATCGTCGCATACATCGGCATTACCATTGCCGGAATGTTGATGAACCAGACCATTCATTTTTATATGATCGCAATTGCTGTCGGTTGCTGTCAGGGGGGGATTCAGGCGCTCAGCCGGTCCTATTTTAACCGGCTCATCCCGCTTTCCCAAGCCGGTGAATTTTTTGGATTTTACAACATGGTTGGCAAATTTGCGGTTATTTTGGGCCCGATTCTCATTGGCGGAGCCGGATTGCTGGTAAAGGCTTTGCTGACGCAGGATGGCATGTCGCCGGAAGAATTGCAGTTTGTCGGGCAGACCGCATCGCGATGGGGATTGGGTGCGGTGATCATCCTTTTTGCGATCGGATTGTTGTTGCTTTCGCGAGTGAATGAAGAACGCGGTCGCGAGGAAATTCAGCAATATCTGGCTGCCCAAAAGTCTGAAAATTAATATTCTTTGAAATAATAAATCTGCTCAACCACCTGTTTTTAATTGAATTATGAATTGTCTTAGAACAAGGCTTCTGCAATTATGTGTTGCGATGCTGTCAATTGTTGGCAGTGTCTGTTTTGCTGTGCAGGAGATTGAAATACCCGAGCATCGCATTCGTATTCGATTTTCTGCAGATGAGCAAGCCACAGCAGAGAACGTGCAAAAGCTGCTCAACCACCATTTGCCGAGGCTTACGGCCTTTTTTGATCAACCGGTAGATTCGATTGTCATCGACCTCGTTTCCGAAGCAGAGGGTTGGGATGAATACCGCGAACGCGGTGCACCGGAATGGGCAAAAGGGCTGTATTTTCCCGCTGAAAAATTGCTGGTTGTAAATCTGACAGATCATTCCACTCCGTTAAACCGGCTGGAAAGTGTCATCATTCATGAGCTGGTTCATGCCTGTTTTTATTCAACTTATGGTGAAAGCCACGCGCCTGTTTGGTTTAACGAAGGTTTGGCAGAATATTTGAGTGGTGGAATTTTTGAAATGGATCCGGTGTTGCTGGCCAATGCCCGGGCTGCCGGCACGTTGCCGGCGTTAGAAGACCTGCAGGATATGCACCGTTTTCCCCGCAACAAAGCGCAACTGGCATATGTACAAAGTCTTTCCGCTGTTCAATTTTTGTTTGAGCAGCTGGGCGATAACCGAGAGCTGTTTTTGCAAACACTGAAAACCCAAAGCTGGACAGTAGCGCTGGCCAAACATCTGAATACGGACGATATCGGTTTTGAAATCGACTGGTACGAGGATGTTAAAAACCGATATCGCTGGTTCGTGATTTTTAACCTCGAAAATTTACTCTGGGCATCGGGCGCACTGTTGATTATTTTGGCATTCTTCTGGAAATTGGTGCGAAACCGACGAAAAATCCGACAATGGGAACGCGAAGCAAAGCGTTTCGAACCACCGGATTCCGAAAATTCTGACCCTCACGTGACTTAGCTCAACATTCAAACCGCCGCCATCTTATTAGTTGACTTTTTGGGTATTGTTTCCTATCCTCAAATGGGGAATAATCTGAACCGTCAGTCGTTAGTGTTCACAACTTAAAAAATGGATTTTTTATTTCTGGAGGTTTTTGCATGCTGAGACGTTATAACCGCACAACAATCTGGGTTCTATCTACAATAGCTATCGCATTGTTTAGCATGGGTTTAAGCTATGGCGCATTTGCCGGAATCCAAAAGGATCTGGAAAAACACATTCGCAAAATGGTGCGTGTTGCGCAATTGTTGCAAATGTATTATGTAGAAGATGTGGAATGGGATTCTGCGGTTGAAGGTGCGGTTAGCGGAATGCTTCAAAAAATGGACCCGCATTCGGTGTATATCTCTCCGGAAAAAGCTCAGGAAAATGAAGAAAATTTTAACGGCGAATACGAAGGTATCGGTATTCAATATGATATTCTGGATGGATACATAACCGTGATTTCCCCGATGCCGGGTTCGCCTTCGGAACGGTCGGGCATCGTTGCCGGTGATCGCATCGTAAAAATAGAAGGCGACAACGCGATTGGCATTTCCCGGGATGAAATCACCCCAAAATTGAAAGGACCGAAAGGCACTTCTGTTCAATTGACGGTGCAGCGTGAAAATGTTGCTGAGCCGCTGGAAATATCGGTAATGCGTGATGTGATTCCGATACACACGGTTTCCGCCAGTTTTATGGTTGACGACTCGACCGGCTATATTTTGGTGAATCGTTTTGCCGCTATCACCGCCAGCGAGGTGGAAGATAGTTTGCGTGTGTTGGAAATACAGGGCATGCGTCGGCTGGTGCTCGATTTGCGGGGAAATTCGGGCGGCTATTTGCACGAATCCGTAAAATTAGCCGGGAAATTTATCGCCGGGCATCAAATGGTTGTTTACACTCAGGGGCGTTCGGAAGGTGTTGATGAGGAGTATTATTCCGACCAATACGGACGACGGGTTGTTCGCGATTATCCACTGGTCGTATTGGTCGATCGCGGTTCCGCATCCGCTTCGGAAATCGTTGCCGGAGCAATCCAGGATTATGACCGAGGGTTGATTGTCGGTGAAAATAGTTTTGGCAAAGGATTGGTTCAAAAAGAATTTCCGCTGGATGACGGTTCCGCTGTTCGTATCACAACTGCAAAATATTACACGCCATCCGGTCGTTGTATTCAGCGCGATTATAAAGGTAAATCTACCGAAGAATATTATGATGAAATTCCCGATTCGAGCTGGTTTACAGAAAATCAATTGAATAGCCGCCCGATGTTTTACACCCAAAAAGGGCGTGCTGTTTATGGCGGCGGCGGCATTCAGCCGGATTTGTTTGTGAAGAATACAAATATTTCCAAATCGCCGGATTTGACCAACCAAATGTTGCAAAAACGCATCTTTTTTGAGATTGCCAATGAATATGTTTATCAGGAAATGCAATCAAAACCGGATTTGGTTACATTTAAAAATAGAACTGAAATTGGGCAGCGCTGGATGCAACGCCTTCAGCAGCACTGTTCCGAAAAAGGGATTGCTGTTACCGATAGCGATTTTAACAAAGACCGAAAGTGGATTCAACTGCGTTTTAAAGCAGAAATTGCCCGCCGTATTTGGGATAATAATGGTTATCACTTCGTCTGGCTCGGTTCGGATTCTCAATTTGCCAAAGCATTACAGTCATTTGATCAGGCTCGCCGGTTAGCTTCGCTAAACTGATGCCAGTGCCACAGATAAACGAAATGTTACGATTCGAATTAATTACGGTAAAACACCCGGCAAATTCGGGTTTACTATTGTTTATTTGATGAATTGAACCTAAATTGCGTCAGTATCGTTAAAAAAACACTGATAAGTTGTTTACAAATACTGTGATAAAAAAAATATTGACTTTTTTCGTGAGAGTCCGTAATATTTGCCAAATTTTGGCTTATTTATAAAAATCAAATGTAGCGAGGAGGCTCATTTTATGGTCGAGTTATATCTACAGGGTGGTGGTTTTATGCACCCGATTCTGGTGATGTGGGTTATTGGTCTTGCGATCGGTATAGCCAAGTTAATTTTGCTCTACAGAGCTGGTGTAAACAGCCGCAAATTTATGGGCGCCGTTCGTCAGGATATCAAGCAGGGCGGAATCCAGGCTGCAATGGAACGCTGCGAAAAAACCCGCGGTCCCGTTGCTTCAATTATGCATGCAGGTCTTAGCCGCGCTAAAGACGGTGTCGAAAGCGCAGAAAAAGCAATTACCAACGCCGGTTCTATCGAAATGGCATTTCTGGAACGCGGTATGATTTGGTTAGGCTTTATTATTGTTGTTGCACCGATGTTGGGCTTTACCGGAACAGTTTGGGGTATGGTTGCAGCATTCGATGCTATTAAAGAAGCCAACGACATTTCGCCGGCAGTTGTTGCGGGCGGTATCTCGCAGGCATTGTTAACAACATTGTTCGGTTTGATTGTGGCTATGACGGTTCAGTTGTTCCACAACCTGGCTACTTCTAAAATTGACAAATTGATCATCGACATGGAAGAAGCATCCGCAGACCTCGTCGATACATTGCTCGACATGCGGAGTTCCAAGTAATATCTGTTAAAATTTTGAGGCAAAAATTATGATTAAGAAACGTCCAAGAGAAGACGTCGAAATTCCTTCCTCATCTATGGCAGATATTGCATTCCTGTTGTTGGTGTTCTTTTTGGTCTGTACTACAATTGATGTGGATAAAGGACTCAGACTTGTCCTTCCGCCCACTGAGGTTGACACACAGGAAATCAACAAAAAGAATATCTCCAACATTCTCATTAATGATGCCGGGCAGGTGTTGTTTGATAATGAAATGGTTCAGGTGCGCGATGTTGAACGAATTGTTCGCCAAAAAATTGCCGACAATCCGTTGTTGATCGTTTCGCTGAAAACCACCCGTGGCACTAAATATGAAGTTTATATTAAAGTGCTCGACCAACTCAAACGCGCCAATGCAACACGGATATCAATTGCAGATCCGGATGAAGCATAACGGTAATACGACGGGAATCTGTTTTCCAGGATCAACATTTCGACGTGGTAAGGAGTATAAATGGCTGTAAATATTCAACGTAAATCAAATATGAAAATTGGCATTCCGACGTCATCAATGCCGGATATTATTTTCCAATTATTGATTTTTTTCATGGTAACCACTGTGTTGCGTCAGTATTCCGGATTGCAAGTCAAATTACCTGATGCAAAAATGATTGAAAAACTGGAAAGTAAACGGAACGTCTCCACCATTTGGGTGGACGACAAAAACCGGATTGTCATTGATGATGTTACGATCAATCAAATGAATGAACTGAGAAATATTGCCTATCAGAAATTGATTGAAAATCCGCGTTTGGTTATGTCTTTGCGGGTGGATAAGCAGGCTGATATGGGAATTATTATCGATGTTCAACAGGAGTTGAGACAAGCCAACACCTTGAAGGTGAACTACTCTGCATTGCAGAGTGCAAACTAAGGGAGCTGTACAATGGCCCATAATAGCTTAATGCACAAAGAACCGGAAGTAGATTTACGGTTGAAATATCCCAAATGGTTTGAATTTGCCATGATTGCCGCTTTGGGATTGACAATCGCAATTTTCTACGCTTTCAAACGGTTCGAAAACCCGGTCGGTCTGCAAAAGACCGTCGATGTTGAAATTCAGGTGGAGCAAATTCCGCCCACACAGCAAATAAAGAAACCACCACCACCGGCCCGTCCCAAGATTCCAATTGAATCTGAAGACGAAGATATCCCGGAAGATTTGACCATTCAAGAAGAAACCTTCGATTTCGAGCAAGAAGTTGAAGATCTTCCGCCGCCTCCTCCGGAAGAAGAAGAACCGATTGTGCCGTTTTATGCGCTATCGGACAAACCGGTCGAAATCAAGCGGGTAAATCCGGTATATCCGGAACTTGCGAAAAAAGCCGGGATCGAAGGCACAGTGGTAGTGAAAGTGCTGGTTAATACGAAAGGTGATGTTGAGCAAGTTGAAATTCTGAAATCTCACCCGTTATTGGACGAATCAGCGATTGAAGCTGCGCGCCAATTCAAATTTAAGCCCGGAAAGCAGCGGGATAAATTTGTAAAAGTTTGGGTGAGCATTCCTTTCAACTTCAAACTCAAATCATAGTTTTTCAAATTCGTGATGTAAAATTGAAAGCTGTGCCGTTTTGGCACAGCTTTTTTTATAATGGTTACCATTGTGGAATGTTGGGAGCATACCATGAAACTAATCTTGTTTGAAGACCTCGGCTATCGCGATCTGTTACCGCTAACTTATTTTCGTCCGGTATGGGATCTGAGATGCGGCGCTTTAACGCTTGCTGAAAAAACTGCCTTTCTTTCAAAATCTCCGCTGTATGGACTATCCAGAACATATTTAATGAAATCCTTTCAAAAAAATGTCAGTGCATTTGACACAATCGGTGATGATGAAACGGCGCTTTTTCTAAACGGGCGTTGGTTGCCGGATGCCGGATCGATTCAAAAAATAGAACAGTTATCTTCAGGGCAAACAATTGTTTATGAAGATTCAGCATTGGCGTTTTGTGCCACCATTGGCGAAGCAAAAAAAGTGCTTTCAGATGATGGAACGGTTGATGTTGCCCGATTGGCGGAGCGTTTTCAACCGCTATCGCATGAAACAATCATGTCTGGCAAGCCAATGCTTTTTCGCTATCCCTGGGATTTAATTCGTTTGAACGCAGAGCAAATCACGTTGGATGCAAAAAATTATGCACAACTGGGAACGGTTGAAGGAACGCTGCGTGCCGGTGTCCACATTTTGGCGCCAGAAAATGTAGCGATCGCCAAAGGTGCAACAATCCAGCCGGGCGTTGTGATCAACGCGGAAAATGGTCCGGTCTGGATTGACGAAGGTGCAACCATTATGGCAAATAGTGTTCTGGTTGGGCCGCTGTATATCGGGAAAAAATCGACGATAAAAATCGCGGCAAAAATTTATGAAAATACCAGCATCGGACCCGTATGCAAGGTTGGCGGCGAGGTTGAAGGTTGCATCATTCACGGCTATTCCAACAAACAACATGACGGTTTTTTGGGTCACGCCTACCTTGCCGAATGGGTGAATTTGGGTGCGGACACCAATAATTCGGATTTGAAAAACAATTACGGGTCGGTCACGGTAAATATCAACGGACATCCGGTGAATACCGGCGAACGGTTTGTGGGATTGATTATGGGCGATCATTCCAAATGCGCGATCAACACAATGTTCAACACCGGAACAGTGGTTGGTGCCTGCTGCAATATTTTTGGCGCGGGCATGCCGCCAAAATTTGTGCCGTCATTTTCGTGGGGCGGTGCGGAAGAATTGGTCGCTTATAAATTTGAAAAAGCGATGGCTGTCGCTAAAATTGTGATGGAACGACGAAATGTAAATTTTACGGCTGAAACTGCATCCGTTTTTGAAACGGTGCAACATTTGGCAAAAGAAATAGAATCAGGGACACTACTTTGAGCTGGAAAATTTCGCCCGTAAAAAGCGGGCAAACAATTGGTTTGTGGACGCCGGCATCTTCCGTGAAGCCGGAGCAGGTGCAAAACGGATTGGCGCAACTCAAAGCGCGTGGTTTTAATTATCGATTGGGTGCGCATGCATTTTCCCACAATGGTATTACGGCGGCTTCGCCGGCGGCGCGGCTGAGTGATTTGCACGGTTTTTTGCGCGATCCGCAAATTTCAGCAATTTGGGCATTGCGCGGCGGTTACGGCACTGCGCAAATGCTCAACCAGATCGATTACGATTTGCTCCAAAAACATCCCAAATTATTGATCGGTTTCAGCGATGTAACGGCACTGGAGTGGGGCATTTTCGCCCAAACCGGAATACCAACGTTCAGTGGATTGACAATAACGACGCAGTTTTCTGATGAAAATCCATATCTGGATACGGCGTTGCGAATGCTCTCCGGTGAGAAAAACGCAATCGACGAATCTGATTTACCCCAAGGCACGCCGGTTATTCACCGCAAAGGCAGCGCGGAAGGGTTGCTGATCGGCGGTACGCTGTCGATGATCTGCTCGTTATACGGCACGCCATATTTCCCGGAATCGGAAAATCTGATTTTGTTTATCGAAGACGTTGACGAACCGCTGTATCGCATCGACCGGCTGCTCTGGCAACTGCATCTCGGCGGATTTTGGGAGCGGGTTTCTGCCGTTATTTTGGGAAAATTTGTTCTCGGCGAACAATTTCTGGAAGTATTTGATCAGCTCGAACCCATGCTGCCCGACGGAATTCCGGTTGTCAGCGGTTTCCCGTACGGACATTTTACACCCTGTTTACCGCTGCCGGTTGGTGTTCCGGCAAGCTTCGATGCATCACCTTTCCGGCTGGAATGGCAGCCGTTTTTGCAATCGGTTATTGCCTGATCAGGAAGCGTTTTGGTGATTGACAAAATTGCAGTTATGCCTTATATTTATTACCTGATTTGGAGAAGTTAAATTGATCAAAATAGCCGTTTTTGCTTCCGGACGAGGCAGTAATTTTCAAACAATTCATCGCAAAACCAGGGATGGTTACATCTCCGCAGAAATCGTTACGCTCATATCAGATTCAGAACAGGCAGGGGCACTCAGTTTCGCCCGGGAAAACCACATTTCGACCCACGTCGTCCGACCCAAAGATTTCCAGAATTCAACCGATTTCGGATCGAAACTGCTGGATATTCTCAATTCCCATCAAACAGATTTGGTCGTTTTGGCAGGGTATCTCCGGAAAATTCCCGAAAATGTGGTAACCGCATTTGAAAATCGCATCCTGAACATTCATCCGGCATTGCTACCCGCGTTTGGCGGAAAAGGCATGTATGGCATGCGGGTTCACGAAGCGGTGTTTCGCTCCGGCGTGCATTTTTCCGGTGTTACGGTTCATCTGGTGAATAACGAATACGATGCCGGACCGATTGTCCTGCAACGCGCGGTGAATATTGCAGATTGCGATTCGCCGGCGGCGATTGCCGAACGGGTGCTTGCGGAGGAACACATTGCATTTCCGGATGCGCTGAAACGGTTGATTGACAACGAATACACTGTCGATGGACAGCGCGTAATTCTCAAAGGGGCAAAATAATGATTCGCGTTAAACGCGCACTGATCAGTTGCTGGGACAAAACCGGATTGGCGGAGTTCGCCGGTGAACTGCACAAACATGGCGTCGAAATAATTTCCAGCGGCGGAACAGCCGCTTTTTTGGAGAAAAACAACATTCCGGTAACCGAAGTTGCAACGGTCACCGGTTATCCCGAAGTGCTCGGCGGACGGGTGAAAACCTTGCACCCGATGATCCACTCACCGATTTTGGCGAAACGAACACCGGATCATCTCGCTGATTTGCAAAAACTGAACGCCGAACCGATTGATCTGGTGGTGGTGAACCTCTATCCTTTCGTGAAAGAAGCAGTCGAAAAACAACTTCCGGTGGATGAAGCGATTGAATACATCGATATCGGCGGGCCGACGTTGTTGCGCGGCGCCGCGAAAAATTGCAAATATGTTGTTGCGCTTAACGATGCATCGCAATACGCCCCGTTTCTGAATATTTTTAGCGAAAATAAAGGCGAAATTCCCGAAGCCTGGTCGCAGCAACGCGCCCGGGAAATTTTCTTTTACACCTCGTGGTATGACAGCCAGATCACCGCATTTTTGGCAAAAGCCAATGGCGAAGATGAATTGTTGCCGGAATACAACACGTTGTTTTTACAGAAATTACAGCCACTTCGCTACGGCGAAAACCCTCACCAGTCGGCTGCGGTTTATAGCACGTTCGGGGAAAAACCGTCTGGTTTGGCAGCCGCAGAAGTGCTCTGGGGCAAACCGCTTTCGTTCAACAATTATGCAGATATTCACGCTGCGTACGCGCTTGCGCTGGATTTACCGGACATCGCCTGCGCGATCATCAAGCATACCAATCCTGCCGGCGCGGCCAGCAGCACCGATAATCTGGCAGATGCCTTCCAACGTGCGCTGCAGGGTGATCCGGTTTCGGCATTCGGTGGTATTGTGGCGTGCAACCGGAAAATCGATGTGGAAACGGCGGAACATATCTCCAAAATATTCTTTGAGTGCATTATTGCACCGGATTTTGATGCTGACGCGCAAAATTTATTACAGAAAAAGAAAAACTTACGATTATTGAAAATGGATCCGCAAATTTTTGCTGCGGATAACCGTGAAATTAAATATTTGAATCATACACTGCTCGTTCAGCAGGCTGATTTTCCGGTGGAAAATCCCCGGGAATGGCAAGTGGTAACGGAAAAGAAACCAACGGACACGGAATTGCGAGCGCTGGAATTTGCCTGGAAAATTTGCAAACATGTGAAATCCAACGCGATTGTTCTCACGAAAGACCGGGAAATTTACGGCGTTGGCGCCGGACAAATGTCGCGCATCGATTCCACCCGGATCGCCCGCGAAAAAGCGCTGGCTGCCAATCGCACGCTGCAAGGCGTTGTGCTGGCATCGGATGCATTTTTCCCGTTCCGTGATGGCGTTGATGAAGCCGTGAAAGCCGGCGTAACCGCGATTGTCCAACCCGGCGGCTCTATCCGCGATGAAGAAGTTATTCAAGCTGCAAACGAACACGGTATTAGTATGGTTTTTACCGGAATCCGACACTTTAAGCATTAAGCAACTGAGGTACCGAATGGGATTTTTTGATTTTCTATCGAACGATATTGGCATCGATTTGGGCACAGCCAATACGCTTATTTATGTAAAAGGCAAAGGTATTGTTGTAAACGAACCTTCGATTGTTGCGTTTGAAGAACATACCAACAAAATTGTGGCAGTGGGGAAGGAAGCCCGGGAAATGCTCGGCCGCACCCACCGCGATATTATTACGATTCGTCCGTTGAAAGACGGCGTGATTGCGGATTTTGAAGCGACCGAAGCGATGATCCGCGAGTTTATCAAAAAGGCAAAAGTGAACCGCATAAGTATTGGAAAAATAGTGGTTTGCGTGCCATCTGGCGTTACCGAAGTTGAGAAACGTGCGGTGCGCGACAGCGCCGAACGTGCCGGTGCAAAAGAGGTTTATCTGGTTGCGGAAGCAATGGCATCGGCTATCGGCATCGGGCTGGAAATTGACAAGCCGATCGGTAGCATGATCGTCGATATCGGCGGCGGCACCTCGGAAATCGCGGTGATTTCGCTGAGCGGCATCGTGCAGCACACTTCCATCCGCGTTGGCGGCGATGAAATGAATGAGGCGATTGTCCAATATTTCAAGAAAAATTATAACTTGCTGATCGGTGAAAAAACCGCTGAAAATCTGAAATGCGAAGTCGGTTCAGCGCTGCCACTCGAAGAGGAAATCACCACTTCCGTGAAAGGGCGCGACCTGGTGGATGGCATCCCGAAAACCGTGGAGGTGAATTCCGTAGAAATCCGCGAGGCACTCAACGAGCCGATACACACAATTGTCGATACCATCAAAATAACGCTGGAACGCGTGCCGCCGGAACTGGCGTCGGATATTCTCGATCGCGGCATTATTCTCTCCGGTGGCGGTGCGCTGCTCCGCCGGCTGGATGACCGCGTGATGCAGGAAACCCGCCTGCCTGTAAACGTGGCGGAAGATTCCCTCAGTTGTGTTGTTCGCGGATGCGGAACAATTTTGGAAGATTACAATCGTTTCCAAACCGTATTGCTAAAAAGTAATCGCCGAATGTAAAATGAATGGTGCAATTATTCGCCGGTAAATGACTTCAAAACCCGAGTGGTATTGCGGACATTTACCGGTTTGATTTAACTGACATCCAATAAATTTACTCATATTGTAAATCAGAAGTTACCGGGATGAAGTTTTCTCGTTTAATATTTTTCCCAAATAAATCATTGTTTTTTCTCATTTTATACATCGTTCTATCTGCGATTATGATGAATTTTAGCGAGCCTGCAGCGTTGAGCGGAATCCGTTGGGTATTGTTGCAAGTCAGCGAGAAAACCAACGCGGTTGTCAGCTATTTTTCATTGCAAAGCGATCTCGAAGTGCAAAATGAATACCTCACAAAAGAGAATTTTGAGCTGCGGGTGCGGGATCAGCAACTTCGGGAAATGGTGTTGGAAAATGCCCGGCTGAAACGAATGTTAGGTTTTCGCGAAAGCGAACCCGGTGAATATGTTGCGGCGCAGGTTATCGCCAGCGGTCCGGAAAAAAATATCGGATCTGTTGTGATCGATGTTGGCGAAGATGACAGCGTAGCCGTGAATATGGCAGTTGTTAACGCGAACGGATTAGTGGGAAAAATATTCGAAGTTACATCATCACAGGCACTGGTGCAATTGTTGAAAGATCGCAACGCTTTTGTCAGCGCACGTTTGCAGGGCAGCCGGGAAATCGGCACAATCGCATGGACGGGCAGCGGCATCCAACTGGAAATGCAGCATATCCTCAAAAATATTCCGGTTGAAGAAGGCGAAATGGTGCTCACTTCCGGGATGGGCGGTGTGTATCCGGTTGGCATTCAGATCGGAATTGTGGTTAGCGTAAAAGACGATGAACGGGGTATGTTCCGGAAAATTTTAGTGCAGCCGAGCGTTAATTTCAACGCATTAGAAGAAGTATTTGTGGTGCGCAAAAAACAGGTGGAGACAGAAACGGATTGATCCAATTTTATACACGGTACATTTTCGCATTCCTGGTTGCATTGATGATGCAGGCTGTTGTCAGTAACGCGATACAAATTTTTGGCTGGAAACCGGATCTCGTGTTGATCATCCTGGTGATGTTTTCGCTCCAGCACGGCAAAATTGCCGGCAGCACCGCAGGTTTTTTTGCCGGAACCCTGAGTGATCTGATGAGTTGGAATTTGTTAGGGGTTGGCGCACTCAGTAAATCCGTGACCGGTTATACCGCTGCGGCTGTTGGAAAAATGATGCAGGAACGCAACCGCTTTTTGCTCACACTCTTCGTGAGTGGCTTAATCCACGATATTATTTTTAACTACATTAACACCCTCGGCAAAGAAATTCATTGGTGGGCATTACTCATTTTGCAAATTATCCCGAACCTGCTTTACACTGCCATTGTGGGTGTTGTCATTTATTATTTTTTAGATCGATGGCTATCTGGCTATGAATAATCTGAATTTTAGATCCGGTAACCGGCGACGCATGACATTTTATGTCATGATAATTGCCGCTATGCTGATCCTGACTGTGCGATTTTATAATCTGCAGGTGCTGGATGAGGATATCTACCGTCAAAAATCAGAAGCGAACAGCGTAAAAAAAGAAACACAAATTCCCATTCGCGGATTGATTTACGACCGCGATGGCCGCCTGATTACCGATAATCGCCCGGCGTTTTCGATTTACGTTGTTCCGGCGATGATCAATAAAAATGAATCTGCGCTCGATCTTCTCGCCTCATTGCTCGATTTGGATCCCGTAAAAATTAAACGTAATTTTTTTACATCGCGTCGATTTCAACCGGTGAAAATTGCCCGTTATGTATCGCAACAAACGTTGGCAACTATTCAGGCAAACAAACTCTCTTTGCCGGGAGTTGAATGGCGGGTGGAACCCAAACGCAATTATAACTACAACCGCAGTTTTGCACATGTTTTGGGCACGCTTGGCGAAATTACCGAATCCGAGTTAGAAGCCATGGATCAGTATGAACCTGGCGATCTGATCGGAAAAAAAGGGTTGGAACGCTTTTTTGATAACCAATTGCGCGGTCAGAAAGGTTTTCGGTTTGTGCAGGTAGATGCGCTCGGACGAACCGTAAGCGAACTGGAAACGGACGAAAGCCGCCCGCCATATCCGGGAAAAGATTTATACTTGACCATCGATGCCCGGTTACAATTGTTTGCCGATTCGTTATTTGGCGAATACAACGGAGCGTTAGTCGCCATTAATGTCCGCAATGGCGAAATTTTGACGCTGGTTTCGAAACCGGATTACGATTTGAACTGGTTCACTGAATCCGTAGATCCTGATATTTGGAAAGATCTCACCTCAAATCCCCGAAATCCATTGTATGACCGGGTTACTCAGGCAACTTATCCGCCGGGATCAACATACAAAATGGTTGCGGCAATTGCCGCACTGAACGAGGGAATTGTTAGTCCGCAATGGTCGGTTTTTTGCCCCGGATATTATCGGATTGGTCGCCGGGTGGTGCGCTGTTGGAATGCTGCCGGTCATGGTGAACAAAACCTGGTATCCGCAATAAAAAATTCCTGCAATGTTTATTTTTATCAATTGGGTTTAAAAATCGGTATCGACCAGTGGACAAAATACAGCCGGATGTTTCATTTCGGCGAAAAAACAGGTGTCGAACTGCGGGGTGAAAAAGATGGTTTAGTGCCCAGCAAGGCTTATTACGAACGCCGCTATGGCAAAGGCGGCGCAACTGCAGGGATGATGGCAAATATTGCCATTGGGCAGGGGGAGTTACTTACAACCCCTTTGCAAATGGCTCAGTTTGCGATGATTTTAGCCAACAGCGGCAAATATTATCAACTCCATTTATTCAAAGAAATGGTAGATAAATTATCCGGTGATAAAGAACGCCCGAAAATTATTGAAGGAAAAATTAACGACATCAAACCGGAAGTTTTTGAAACGGTTCGCGAAGGAATGCGACAAGTGGTTGCTGGCGGAACCGGTTGGCGTGCCAGCGTTTGGCGAATGACCGGTGCAGGCAAAACCGGAACAGCGCAAAATCCGCATGGAAAATCGCATGCCTGGTTTATCGGATTTGCACCATTTGAGGACCCGGAAATTGCCGTCGCCGTTATTTTGGAAAATGGTGGTTCTGGCAGCGGGATGGCAGCGCCGGTTATCGGGGAATATTTGCGACGATATTTTTATTATCAGGGCAAATTCAGTTACGAAGAAGAAAAATCGTTTCTTGTAAAATTATGGGCTGAGCAGCGCAAAAAAGCACAGCTCGATAGTTTGGTAAACCGCCCAATTCCGGAATTAGACGTTCGTCCCATCGACTAAAAGAAGTTGCGCTATGTTAAATCAAATCAAAAAGTTAGATATCACAATGCTGCTCAGCCTTACCGGGCTGTTGGCGATGGGGCTTGCAGCATTGTATTCCACATCGCAATCTTCAGGAATCAATTTTTTTAACAACCAATTGCAGTGGATCTTTTTGGGAACGATCACAATGCTGACGGTTGCATTTATGCCCAACCGCATCATTTATGATTTTGCATATATCGGTTATGCTATTTCTCTGGTTTTTTTAGTGTTGATATTTTTCATGGGAACGTCCGGATATGGCGCAACACGATGGCTGCGGATTGCCGGTGTCGGGTTTCAGCCATCGGAATTGGCAAAAATTGCGACGTTATTGGCAGTTGCCCGATATTTATCGGACGAACGGTTGGATATCAATCGTTTGAAACCATTTCTGATTGCCAGCTGTATTTTTCTTGTTCCGTTTGTGCTGGTTGCCAAACAACCGGACTTGGGAACAGCTCTCGTTTTTACGATCATGGTGTTGCCGATTTTTTATTGGGTTGGTTTGGGAACGGAAAAAATTATCCTGCTCGTTACGCCGGGAATTGTTCTGTTTGCGTCGTTCAATTATTTCACATTTTTGCTGGTGATGATATTTATTTTGGTTTTTATTTTCTATTATCTTCGCCCGAATGTAATTTTTGGAAGCATTTATTTTATTGTAAATATTGCAGTTGGATTGCTTACGCCACTGTTTTGGAATCAATTAAAAGATTATCAGAAAAAACGGATCACCACTTTTTGGAACCCGGAAGCGGACCGGCTGGGCTCCGGTTACCAGATTATTCAATCAAAAGTAGCTATCGGTTCTGGTGGTTTCACCGGCAAAGGATTTTTGCAAGGTTCACAAACCCAATTGCGCTATTTACCGGAGCAGCACAACGATTTTATTTTTGCCGTCATCGGCGAAGAATTCGGATTTATCGGTGTGATGCTCGGTTTTGCGTTGTTCACAATTTTTCTGATCCGTGTTGTGCAAATTGCCAATGCTTCGCGCAACCGATTTCGTAGTGTGGTTGCCATTGGCATTGGCGCGATTATCGGGTTTCACACCTTCGTTAACATTGGCATGACGGTCGGTATTTTTCCCGTGACCGGGTTGCCGCTGCCGTTTATCAGCTACGGCGGTACTGCTTTGCTCATCAACATGATAATGGTGGGATTGCTCCTCAATTTCTATCGCCACCGCTACGAATACTGATTCTGGAGAAACCTATGTACCCGGAATTATTCCGGATCGGACCCGTTGTGGTCAGCAGCTACGGCTTGATGCTGGCGACCGCCTTTATGGTTGGCATGTATTTGACCACGCGCCTGGTTCGTCAACGAAATATGGATGAAGATGCCGTTGTGAACCTCGCGTTCGGGATTATCATCAGTGCGATTGTCGGCTCGCGGCTGTTGTATGTGCTCACGCATCTCAGCGAATTTGAGGGACGCTGGCAATACACTTTTCTGCCGATTCAGCCGGATGGTAGTATTGGTTTAAGCGGTTTAATTTTTCTGGGTGGATTTATTGGCGCTGTGATCACCGGATATATTTACGTCCGCATGAAAAAATTGCCGGTCTGGAAAACAGCGGACAGCGTCGCGCCATCATTGGCACTCGGGCTGGCGTTCGGTCGAATTGGCTGTTTTCTCAACGGGTGCTGTTTTGGGAGAGCTTGCGATTTACCGTGGGGCGTGCAATTTCCGGTTGGCAGTCCGGCAACTGCGTTTATGGGCGATGTGCATTTACACCCAACCCAACTGTATTCATCCGCATATGCGCTGCTCATTTTTGCCCTACTGATATGGATGAATCACAAAAAAATGGCAGACGGCATTATGGCTGGAACGTTTTTGGTATTATACGGTTTATCGAGATTTACAGTAGATTTTTTTCGCTATTACGAAAGCCAGATGCAGGTCGGACCGTTGTATATGAATCAGGTGATCAGCATCATCTTAATTTTGGGTGGATTGCTTATAATTTGGCAATCGCGCCAAAAGGAATCTGCCAAAAGCGCAATAACTTCTTGACACGCGTTAATTTTTATTCATAAATTCTAAAATCAATATAAACATAAACATCGTATCATTTATAGGTAGACCAACAGCATCCTGCTAAAGCTATCAGAGTTGACTGTCAAAGAAAGGAAAGCTATGAAAACATTGATCAAGGCAATGGGGAAAACAATTTGGGTATTTGCCATTGTTGCGCTGATTGCATCATGCGCCGGTTCCAAAAAATCCAGTGCAAATTCCAATGATGCCAAACAGGCGGAAGACGATTACATTGCCGATCTATTGGGTATTTCTCAAACTGACAGTAATACAAACACCGGCGGCGGAACCCAAACGACCGGGCAACAAGACGACAATTTGCTGGAACTGCTTCAGGAAAACGAAACAGGCAACACCAATCGTACCGCAACCCCGGCAAGCAACCCGGTTGCAACCGGAACGACGGATCAGGTTGACAAATTAGAGAGCGAAGTTGACGATTTGCAACGCCGGATTGCCGAAAAAGACCGGACAATTGATGTGTTGAAAAATCAGGTTGATCAGTTGGAAAGCCAAACCCAAAAACGCACAGCCACACCAAGCTACACCAGCACCAACACCGGAATGAATTATTCGAGTGGTAGCGGTAGCTATAAACAAGATTATCAGGCAGCTTACAACTTGTTCCAAAGCCGTCGCTATCGCGATGCGATTAATGCTTTTGAAGCATTTTTGGCAGATGGCAGCACCAACAGCTTGTCCGACAATGCGCAATACTGGATCGGCGAAAGCCATTACGCGCTCGGCGATTACAGCGCCGCAATTGTTGCGTTTGAAAAGGTGTTCACTTATAAAAATTCCAACAAAAACGACTATTCCCAATACAAATTGGGGCAGTGCTATTACATGCTGAAAGACTACACACGCTCCCGTCAGGAATTTCAAACACTGATTGACAATTATAAAAATTCTTCTTTAATTAGCAGGGCTCAAGGATATTTGAGAAAAATGTAAACGGATTTTGGGCGATTAGCTCAGCTGGCTAGAGCGTTGCGCTCACATCGCAAAGGTCACAGGTTCAAGTCCTGTATCGCCCACTTCATCCTTTAATATCATCCGGGAGATGATGAAGGGATTGAAAAAATGTTAAAAATGAATAATATAAGTTGT
Source organism: Calditrichia bacterium (assembly GCA_020634975.1). Classification (NCBI taxonomy): domain Bacteria; kingdom Pseudomonadati; phylum Calditrichota; class Calditrichia; species Calditrichia bacterium. The sequence continues at coordinate 29,426 of JACKAQ010000005.1, forward strand.
TGTAAATATTGAACCTTTGGGGATTCTCCCAAAGGTTTTTTTTTGCCCGAAATATAAGGAGTCATTTATGTCTGAATCGATCAAAGCACAAATTTTGAGCAAACGCGACATGGACAGAATTATCACCCGGCTCGCCCACGAAATTTTGGAGAAAAATCGCGGAACGGAAAATCTGGTGATCATCGGGTTGCAAACGCGCGGTGCGTATCTCGCCGATCGCATCACAAAAAAGATTACTGAAATTGAAAATGCGGAAGTGCCCACCGGATTTCTGGATGTCACGCTGTATCGCGACGATTTTCGCACCCGGTTGAAACAACCCTCGGTGCAGGTGACCAACATCCCGTTCGCCATCGATGAAAAAAATATTGTGCTGGTGGACGATGTGCTTTACACCGGACGAACGGTTCGCGCGGCATTGGATGCGTTGATGGATTTCGGGCGACCCGCCAGAATTTATTTAACAGTTCTGGTCGATCGCGGACACCGCGAATTGCCCATCCGTGCCGATTTTGTGGGCAAAAATATCCCCACATCAATTGGCGAAGAAGTGCGTGTCAAAATGACAGAAATCGACGAAGACGACGCGGTTTTTCTGGTGGAAATATCGTAACGAATTGGATTTAAAATGTGTTCAAATCTAAAAATAACAACATATTAACAGCAAGGATAACATATGCTAAATTCCAGACATTTGCTGGGCTTGGATGGAATGCCGGCAGAACAAATTCAACTGATTTTGGACAGTGCCCGTTCCTTCCGGGAAATTTTGGATCGCCCGATAAAACGCGTGCCGACATTGCAGGGTAAAACGGTGGTCAACCTGTTTTACGAACCCTCAACCCGAACCCGTATTTCATTCGAACTGGCGCAAAAACGGATGTCCGCAGATATCGTTAATTTTTCTGCGAGTACCAGCTCGGTAAAAAAGGGCGAATCGCTGATCGATACCGTAAAAAATATTGAAGCGATGAAAATTGACATGGTGGTGGTTCGCCACTCATCACCCGGCGCGGCGTATTTGTTGACGCAGGTGCTGGATGCCAACATCATCAACGCTGGCGATGGCGGACACGAACACCCCACACAGGCGTTGCTGGATATGCTGACCATTCGCTCGAAGTTCGGAACGCTGGAAGGCTTAACTGTCGGTATTGTTGGGGATGTGTCGCATTCGCGTGTGGCGATGTCCAATATTTTTGGGCTGATTACGATGGGTGCCAAAGTGATTGTTTGCGGCCCGCCGACGCTCATTCCCCGCGATATCGAAAAACTGGGTGTGGAAGTGAGCTATCACATCGACGATATTATTCCGCGAGTGGACGTGCTCAACATTCTCCGTATCCAACTGGAGCGACAGAAAACCGGGCTGTTCCCATCTTTGCGGGAATACCACAACTTTTTTGGCATCACACAGGAACGGTTGGACAAAGCCGAGAAACCGGTGCTGATTATGCACCCCGGACCCATGAATCGCGGGTTGGAAATTTCCAGCGCAGTTGCGGATAGCGAACACTCCGTTATTTTGGAACAAGTTACCAACGGCATTGCCTTGCGCATGGCGGTGCTCTATTTATTAGGAGGAGGCAAAAGTGAATTATAATCATGAAGCACGAGAAAAAAGATCAACCAAATATCAGCCGTTGCCGGAAAAATTGTTGCTAAAAAACGCTCATGTGGTCGATGCCGCACTGGATATCGATGAAAAACAGGATGTGCTCATCCAAAACGGTGTGATCGAATCCGTCGGCAAAATTCCCGCAGATGGCTTCGATGGCATTGTGGAAGATCTGCAGGGCAAAGTGCTCTCACCCGGCTGGATGGACATGCACGTGCATCTCCGCGAACCCGGTCGGGAAGATGAAGAAACGGTGGAAAGCGGTTCGCTGGCTGCCGCAAATGGCGGTTTTACGGCAGTTTGCTGCATGCCCAACACCACGCCGGCAATCGATTCGCAGGAAATTATTCAATATATAATCGATCGCGCGAAAGGCTCGCTCGTCAATGTTCATCCGGTTGCGGCGATCACCAAACACCGTGATGGCAACGAATTGGCGGAAATTCTGGACCTTGTCGAACAGGGCGCCGTAGCCATTTCCGATGATGGCGATCCGGTGATGAGTGCCGGAATTATGCGCCGCGCGCTGGAATACAGCAAAATGGTCGATATCCCCATTCTCGGTCACGAAGAGGACAAAACGATGACCGAAGAAGGACACATGCACGAGGGATTTTGGTCAACGCGATGGGGCATCGGCGGGATTCCGTCGATTGCGGAAGATGTGATGATCGCCCGTGATATTATGTTGGCAGAATACACCGGCGGCAGATTTCACGTTCAGCATATTGCCACCAAAGGCGGCGTTGATCTGGTTCGGCAGGCAAAAGCAAAAGGCATTTCGGTAACCGCGGAAGCTTGCACCCATCACTTTACACTGACTGACGAAGCGGTGAAAAATTACGATACGAATGCCAAAATGAAGCCGCCGTTACGCGGCGCAGACGATGTCGCGGCAATTTTGGAAGGCTTGAAAGATGGCACAATCGATGTGATCGCCACGGACCATGCCCCGCATTCGTGGGAAGAAAAAGCCTCAGAATTTATTTACGCACCGTTCGGAATTGTGGGGCTGGAAACCGCAATGGGACTATCGATTACCCAACTGCTGAAACCCGGCATCCTGGATCTGAAATCGATGATTGCCAAATTAACGGTGCATCCGTATCGCATTTTGCGGTTGGAAGTGCCGGTTATCCAAAAAGGAAAGGCGGCAAACATTACCATTTTTGATCCCGCCGCAACCTGGAAATTTGATGTAAAACGCAGCCTCTCCAAAAGCACCAACACGCCTTTCAACGGCTGGGAACTGACCGGCAAACCGCACAAAGTGATTCACAACGGATTATTTTTTGAATCCGTGCTCTAAAAAATGAGACCATTTTCTTCAGCGCGGCTGGTGAAAATCCGGCCGCGCTTTTTTTCGCTCGTCACATGGTTTGTCATCATGGCATGCTAAAATGGCATACTGTCACATTGTCACTTAAAATACATTCCTTTTTTGATAAATCAATATTTTTCATAAACCCAATGAAAACAATCTTTTAAAGAATAGATGTGTTTTTGGCACTATTGTTGTATTAATACTGTGCGCGAATAAAAGTGTGAAGAAATGACAATAATTTATTACGAATAAAACGATCCACAAGGAGGAATAACATTATGGCAACAAAGAAAGTAATCGGCATCGATTTGGGAACAACCAACTCAGTCGTATCTGTGATGGAAGGTGGCGAGCCCACCGTAATTCCAAATTCCGAAGGTAGCAGAACCACCCCATCGATCGTCGGGTTTGCAAAATCCGGTGAAATTCTGGTTGGCGCAACAGCCAAACGCCAGATGATCACCAACCCGAGCAACACCGTTTACTCGATCAAACGCTTTATGGGACGCGGATTATCCGAAGCCACCGAAGAATGCAAAATGGTGCCCTATAAGCTGAAAGACGGTGTAAACAACCTCGCGGTTGTGGAAGCCGGCGGAAAAGAATACACGCCACAGGAAATTTCCGCAATGATTTTGCAGAAAATGAAACAAACTGCGGAAGATTATCTCGGTGACAAAGTGACCGACGCGGTCATTACCGTTCCGGCATATTTTAATGACAGCCAGCGTAAAGCAACTAAAGAAGCCGGTGAAATTGCCGGTTTGAACGTATTGCGCATCATTAACGAGCCAACCGCCGCAGCGCTTGCTTACGGTTTGGAAAAGAAAAGTAATCAAAAAATTGCGGTTTACGACCTCGGCGGTGGAACCTTCGATATTTCCATCCTGGAAATTGGCGACGGCGTTTTCGAAGTGAAATCGACCAACGGTGATACCCATCTCGGTGGTGATAATTTTGACCAGCGCGTTGTCGATCACATTGCCGAAGAATTCAAAAAAGAGAACGGCATCGATCTGCGGAAAGATCCGATGGCGTTACAACGTTTGCGCGAAGCGGCGGAAAAAGCCAAAATCGAGCTCAGCAGCACGCTGCAAACGGACATCAACTTGCCGTTTATTACCGCAGATGCATCCGGACCGAAGCACTTGCAAATGACCCTCACCCGTTCGAAATTTGAACAATTGGTTGAAGATCTGAGCCAGCGCACTCTGGTTCCGGTTCAAAAAGCGTTGGATGACGCCGGATTGTCCACCTCGGAAATTGACGAAGTGATTCTGGTTGGCGGCTCAACCCGCATTCCGCGAATCCAGCAGCTGGTAAAAGAAAAATTCAACAAAGAAACGCACAAAGGGTTGAATCCTGATGAGGTTGTGGCTGTTGGCGCAGCCATTCAAGGTGGCGTTTTGGCTGGCGAAGTGAAAGATGTGCTGTTGCTGGACGTAACCCCGCTTTCGCTGGGAATCGAAACGATGGGCGGCATTTTTACCCGCTTGATCGAACGCAACACCACCATTCCTACCCGCAAAAGCGAAGTGTTCACCACGGCGGCAGATAACCAACCTTCCGTAGAAGTGCATGTGCTGCAAGGCGAGCGCGAACTGGCGCGTGATAACCGCACGCTCGGCCGCTTCATTTTGGATGGTATTCCGCCCGCACCGCGCGGCATTCCCAAAATCGAAGTTACGTTCGATATCGATGCAAACGGTATTCTAAACGTATCCGCCAAAGATTTGGCCAGTGGACGCGAACAGAAAATCCGCATCGAAGCGAGCAGCGGTTTGAGTGAAAACGAAATCGAAAAAATGGTGAAAGATGCCAAAGAAAACGCAGCGGAAGACCGCAAACGCCGCGAACTGGTAGATGCCCGAAACGCAGCAGACAGCCTCGTTTATCAAACCGAGAAGAATTTGAACGATTACGGCGATAAACTTGGTGCGGATGTAAAAAATAAAATCGAAGCCGCTGTCGGTCGCGTGAAAAGCGTGAAAGATTCCGAAAATGTTGGCGACATTCGCTCTGCAGTGGATGCCCTCAACCAAATCTGGAACGAAGCATCGACCAACCTGTATGGACAGGAAGGCGCACCCGGTGCTGCCCAAGCGCAAACAGATGCAGCAGGCGAAGCCGATAAAAAAGGTGGCGACTCTGTAGAAGAAGCTGATTTCGAAGTTGTTGACGACGACAAAGACAATAAATAATACTGCCTTTCAAACGGGCTGGTATCCAATCCAGCCCGTTTTTACTTTGCCAAAACAGATGACAACTGTTTGTAATAAATAACAGTTAAATCCTTTTTCAGGAAGGGGGTTCACTAAACAATGGAAAAAACAATTGAAACGGAAGATAAAATCAATGTTTCACCGGAAGCGGAAGAAAACCGGATGAACGATGATGAATCTTCTGAAAATAAAATGGATGAGCCGTCCGAATCTCCGGTGGATGAAATTGCTGATGCAACTGAAGCTGAATCCGAAGAAACGAAGTCGCCGGATCTGAATATCAAGTTTAGCGCTGATCAGCTCATGGAAAAATTACGGCTTTCCGATGAGCAAAATATTCGGTTGCGTGCGGAATTTGCAAATTACAAAAAACGCATCGAACGCGAGCAAATTGAATTTGCTGTTTATCTCAAAGGGGAAGTGCTCAAAGAGTTCATGCCTATTCTGGATGATTTCAAAATGATGCTCGAAACCGCCGAAAAAAAGGAGAACGAGGAAAGCGTTTTACAAGGTGCACGGATGATTTACGAAAAATTTCTCTCGTTGCTGAAAAAACAGGGTGTTCAGATAATCGAAGCAGTGGGAGAGGAGTTCGACCCAAATCTTCACGAAGCATTGATGATGCAACCCACAGAAGACAAGTCGAAACACAACCGTGTGCTTCAGGTATTTCAGGACGGATTTACGGTTGGTGACAAATTGCTGCGTCCGACCAAGGTAATTGTCGGGCAATATCAAGATGAGTAATATGTATAATTATACTGAATAATTTATCAAAAGGGGAGCCGTAAAGTTCCCCTTTTTTGTTGTATATCCAGCATAATCGAAAAAGACTTCAAATCCCCAACCTATCTGTAATGCTTGATAAATAATGAAATTAATTCAGAAAAAGTGAAAATAATCCATGTTTGCCTATTGATTATTATTTTTACCCGGTATATATTGATTAGCGATTGGCCACCTGTAAGTTTATGCGAATATTGATAAAATTTAACTATTGCTAAATTTACTGAATTGTGTTAAAATCTTCTAATAGGCTATATCATAAGCTATTTCGAATTGCAGAGATGAGAGATTTTGTTTACATTTATTAAACAAACTTGATGAGGTAAGTATATGCTAGTATTAACAAGGAGGTTAGGTGAGTCCATCAATATCGGTGATAATATTAAAATCACTGTTGTTGATATTGATGGAAAGCAGGTAAAGATTGGCATTGAAGCGCCAAAGGACATTTCCATTTTTCGTGAGGAAGTGTACGAGCGCATCAAAAAAGAAAATCTACGGGCTGCAGCCAGTGCGACATCTGACCAATTGAAAAAAGCTGCTCAAATCTTCAAAAAAGATTCCAAAGAAGACGAATAATTATTTTCGTCCCGTATTAAACTCACCCTTTCAGCCACTCCCAACAGTCATCATTTTAAATATAATATCCGGCGCGATTTAATTTATGTCGATCGCGCCCTTGCGTATTGTTAGTGAAACAGTCTACTGATGTTGCGTTTTGCAACTTCAATTGCAATTCACACATATTACATTTTGAAAAATAAATTGAATGCAATAAATTGAACCGATTTTATCGCAAGGGGTAAAAAGGTAAACTTTATTGGGGATTCTATGAAGCAAAATGCAGCGCTGAAAAGCGTAACGATACGTTTTTTGGGTGATTCCGGCGACGGGATGCAATTAACCGGAACCCAGTTTACGCGAACAACCGCTATTGCCGGAAATGATTTGAGTACAATGCCCGATTTTCCTGCAGAAATCCGGGCGCCTGCCGGCACATTGTATGGTGTATCCGGTTTTCAGATTCAGTTTAGCAGCGAAACCGTTTACACACCCGGAGACGAAGCTGATGTGATCGTCGCAATGAACCCTGCAGCTTTGAAAACAGGGCTGAATTATCTAAAAGAAAACGGCGTGATCATTTTAAATACAGATGCCTTCACCGAGCGCAATTTGCGATTAGCAAAATATGATGAAAATCCACTGGAAAATTCATCCCTAACGGGTTATCAGGTTTTTCCTGTAGAAATGACCCGCCTCACCAAAGATGCACTAGAAAACGTGACCCTAAGCCATAAAGAAAAAGACCGTTGCAAAAACTTTTTTGCACTCGGAATGATATACTGGCTTTACAATCGGTCGTTAGATACAACGCTCGAATGGATCAAAAGAAAATTTGCTGCACAGCCGGATTGGTCCGAAGCGAATAGTGTCGCGTTAATTGCCGGTAGAAATTTTGCGGATTCTAACGAGCTATTTCAAACGTCTTACGAAGTGCCGCATGCGACAATAGAGCCTGGCATTTACCGACGGATTACCGGTAACGAAGCATTGGCGTTGGGATTGGTTGCAGCCGGCACAGCCGCTGGCATTTCAATATTTTACGGTAGTTATCCCATTACGCCTGCCAGCGATGTCCTGCAATATTTGTCTGTTTATAAAAATTATGGCGTAAAAACTCTGCAGGCTGAGGACGAGATTGCGGCTGTCGGTGCTGCAATCGGTGCGTCGTTTGCCGGTAATATAGGCGTGACCGGCACCAGCGGTCCTGGAGTCGCGCTAAAATCTGAATTTTTGGGTTTGGCAGTGATGACAGAGTTGCCGTTGATTATTTTGAATATTCAGAGAAGCGGACCAAGCACGGGGATGCCCACCAAAACGGAACAATCGGATTTAATGCAGGCAATGTTCGGGCGAAGCGGCGAAGCGCCGATGCCGATTATTGCACCCTCCAGCCCGTCGGACTGTTTTTGGGCAGCTTACGAAGCGATACGCATTGCAACAACCTTTATGACACCGGTTATGGTGTTATCCGATCTGTATTTGGCTAACAGTGCGGAACCGTGGCGGGTGCCGCAAACAGATGCTTTGCCTAAAATTGATATAAAATTTGCAAAATCCACAGATGATTACGAGCCTTACAAACGAAACCCGGAAACGCTCGCACGCCAATGGGCAATTCCCGGAACAGCGGGTCTGGAGCACCGTTTAGGTGGACTGGAAAAACAGGATGTCACCGGAAATGTATCGTATGATCCGGATAATCATGAAAAAATGGTGCAGTATCGCGCAGATAAAGTGCAGCGCATTGCAGATGTTGTTGATGAGCCCAAATTGTTAGGGGATGAAAGCGGCGATGTTTTGATCGTCAGTTGGGGAAGCACATATGGTGCTGTTTTTACAGCATTTAACCAACTTCAGGATGCCGGGCATCGCGTTTCATTGCTCCATTTGCGATGGGTAAATCCATTGCCAAAATCTCTGGAAACGCATCTACGGAATTACAAAAAAGTAGTAGTGCCGGAACTCAATGCCGGTCAGTTATTATCTTTGATTCGGAGTAAATATTTGGTGGATGCAATTGGCATTAATAAAATAAAGGGATCGCCGTTTACAGTTCGCGAGCTGAAAACGGCAATCCTCAAACAGATCGGAGGGGATAAATGAGTGACAATATTCCGGTCGTCAATGGCGACATTCAAAAAATAGATTTCGGTTCGGATCAGGATGTGCGGTGGTGTCCCGGTTGCGGTGATTATGCCATTTTGGCACAAATGAAAAAAGTGCTGCCGGATCTCGGCGTCCCGCATGAAAAAGTTGTGGTAATTTCGGGAATCGGTTGTTCCAGTCGCTTTCCATATTATGTAAACGCATATGGTTTTCACACCATTCACGGACGTGCGCCCACGGTGGCAACCGGTGTAAAGCTGGCAAACCCGGATCTTTCGGTGTGGGTTATCACCGGAGATGGCGATGCACTGAGCATTGGCGGTAACCATTTGATGCACATTTGCCGTCGCAATATCGATGTCAATATTGTTCTGTTTAATAATCAGATTTACGGATTGACCAAAGGACAGTATTCGCCGACATCGCCAGTCGGAAGAGTAACAAAAACAACGCCTTATGGCTCGCTGGATCAACCGTTTAATCCGTTGTCACTGGTGTTGAGCGCCGGTGCCACATTTGTTGCCCGCACAATTGATCGGGACACAAAACATATGGCATCGATTTTCCAGAAAGCAGCCGAACACAAAGGCACTTCATTTGTGGAAGTTTATCAGAACTGTAACATTTTTAATGACGGCGCATTTGAAACGTTGACGAATCCAAAAACGAAGTTCGAACATCTGATTTATCTCGAAGATCAACAACCGTTGGCATATGGAAAATTACAGAAATTCGCATTTCGACAGGCTGGCTTTGGGTTGGAAAAAGTAGCTACAGATGATTCGATGCCGGAAGATGTGCTTACACATGATATTCAAAACAGGGATGATGCATATTATCATGCGCTTGCTAAAATGAATGAATTGCCGGAAATGCCAACGCCGGTGGGCGTTTTACGAGATGTCAAACGACCGGTTTATGATGAAGAGTTCTATAAACAAATTGATCAGGTCACAGCCAAAAAAGGCAAAGGTGACCTGAAGCAATTGCTGCTTTCAGGTGACACCTGGCAGGTAGATTAACGAATTTTGGGGTATGTGAAAAAAGCGGGTTAAGAAACCCGCTTTTTTTTTGCGGAGAAGGTGGGATTCGAACCCACGATACCCCAAGAGGTATACACGCTTTCCAAGCGTGCGCCTTCAGCCACTCGGCCACTTCTCCAATCGGGACTAATTTACATCCCGCAATTTTTTGAAAAAATCTTTCAAAATCATCGAACACTTGTTTTCCAAAACACCGCTAACAATCGATACGCGATGATTCAGTCTGTCTTCCTGCACTATGTTCATTACTGAGCCACAGGCACCCGTTTTTGGGTCCATCGTGCCGTAAACCAACATCGGAATTCGCGCCAGAACGATCGCACCGGCGCACATTGCGCAAGGTTCGAGCGTAACATACATGACAGTGTCCAACAATCTTCGCGAACCCAGATAATCAGCCGCCGCTGTTATAGCAATAATTTCCGCATGTGCGGTTGGATCTTGCAATTGCTCTATCTGATTATATCCACGACCGATAATTCTATTTTCATAAACCACAATCGCCCCAACGGGAACCTCTCTTGCCTGGTAAGCTTTCTCGGCTTCTCTGAAAGCTAATTCCATCCAATATTCGTGGTTTGCATCAAGCATGAGAAGCTACGTTGGGGCGACTGATTAAAATTCGTACGCCCGGGAGGACTCGAACCCCCAACCTCTTGATCCGTAGTCAAGCGTTCTATCCAATTGAACTACGGGCGCATCAAAGTGTAAATTCCAACTGTCGTTAACAGCGAGGCAAATATATTATCCTTAATATCGGTTTCAAAGAAAATTTTCATTTTTTTACATATTGATTTCGCGAGTTGACCGGGCAATTAAATAGCTGGTTAAACTGACGGATGAATTCGAAAAATATCAACACTGCGTTATTTCGTTCCGGATAAAAGTGAAAAAACACCAAAATTCTCCTGTCCGTTTGTATGATTAAAATAGATTGATATATTTTTTGATATTGTTTATTAAGCTGTATGTGTTGCCTAGACGAGCTATCATCTATTTCAATGTAGTATTTGTATCGCTAAAGTGTTATATTTGTTGTTATATTTTTCGATGATTGACATCCACCGTGGGCAAATTCAAATACCGATCAATTTAAAATATTTTTTAAAGTTGTCGTAAATGGATGTGTTGATTTTTGGTGATACCCCTTTTCATTCGTACAAAAACCTGTTGTTTATATTGATCGGGAAATAATATTTAAGCAAATCCAAAAGGTTTACGGAGACCGAATTATGCATGAGCTGGAAAACAAATGTGCAAACTTGCTCCATTTTATGAAGCAAAATGACAACTATCTGGTGACGGCTCATCTGGGTGCAGATGGTGATGCGTATGGGGCTGCGCTGGCTATCGCCTACTTTTTGGAGCAATCCGGTAAAAAATATGAAATTGTTTTTCATGATCAGAAACTGGATGAAAAATACGAATTTTTGTGGGGGTGGCAACGTATTAAAAGCTACGATTCGAATATGACCCAAAAATATGATGCAGCGATTGTAGTGGATGTGCCATCCCGTGCCCGGATTGGTGATCCTGCTAAATTGCTGCCGGATGCACCGTTTTGCCTGAAAATTGATCACCATCCCGTCGAAGACCATTTTACGGATTTTAGTTTTGTGGATACAAAAGCCAGTTCCACATGCCAATTGATTTACGAAATAATTTCGCGTAGCAGCGCAACGATGGATGCAACAATGGCCGATTTGTTGCTGAGTGGAATAATGTATGATACCGGGCGATTTTCCTTCGCAAACACCCGTACACGGGATTTCGAAATTGCTGCACATCTGACCTCATTGGGTATCAGCAGCAATATTATTGCGGGGAATTTATTTTTCAGTAACACTTTTGATGCGCTTAAAATTGTGGGTTACGGTCTGGCAAATATGCAGAATCATTTGAACGGTCAATTGTGCATAATTTATTTACCGTTGGAAATTATGCAGCAAGCCAATGGAGAAGATATCGACGAATTGGCAAATTACAGTTTGTCTATTCGTGGTGTCGAAGTGGGGTTGTATGTTCGCCACGCTGCATCGGATCTCACAAAAATCAGCTTTCGCTCCAAAGGAAAGGTTGATGTCAACAAAGTTGCCCGAATGTTTGGCGGTGGCGGGCATGTTCATGCTGCAGGTTGCCGAATTTCCACAGGCCCGGAAGATGTTTTGCCAAAAATCATTTCTGAAATTGAACGGCAGCTTGCGGAAAATTCTGTGGAGCCTAAATGATATATCTCCCTGTTTTGGCTGCGCTTATCAAAAATGATGATGGCGAAATATTATTGGCAAAACGTCGTGAAGATTTGTCAAATGGCGGGATGTGGGAATTTCCCGGCGGCAAATTGCACGTCGATGAATCACCCGAAACCGGTCTGATTAGAGAAATCAGGGAAGAACTCGGTGTGGATATTGAAGTAAATTTTCCGTTTCACATCGTTAGCCAACGGGACGGTGAGCGTGTTATTTTGTTGATGTCCTATTGGTGTAAGTTGATCAGCGGTCAATTCCATCTGCTGGATCACACAGAAATCCGGTGGGTTCAGCCGGAACAAATGTCGGCTTTACAGTTTAGCCCGGCAGATGTGGATATTGTACGTAAATTGCTGTCATAACATACAGTTCGTTCGCTTTTCGTATCCTTCCGAATAAATATAAAACTTAAATTATCACTCAACCTTTGAACCAATCCTGCCGAAATAATTACTGACAGGAATACGGTTTTTACTTGTGTATAACTTGATATTTAAAATTGAATTGAATTAGTTCCGTAAAATTACCAAAAGGAGTTTGTAATGGAATTTAAGTATGGCCAGCAAAATGGAACGCTTAACGTTTCAATTATCGGTGCTGTTGACAATGAAAATGCAGAAGAGCTGAAGTCCAAATTTCAGGATTTGATGCATAAAGATTTCGATTTGGCAATTTTCGATTTCACTTATGTGCCGTTTATTACCTCATCCGGCATTGGCAAATTGCTGATTTTTTACAAGAATGTAGTCGCAAAAGGCAAAAAAATGCGCATCAAAGGCATTAATGAAAATCTGTTGGAATTGTTTAAATCGATAAAATTGGATCAGCTGTTTCCCATAGAAAAATAATAGTTTATGGCGATGGAACATATTCAAAAACATATTCTGATCATCGATGATGAGCGGGAAGTTGTTGAAATCCTGGCTGAGTATTTCGAGGCGCAGGGTTACAAGGTTTCCAAAGCTTTTGAGGCAAAAGCCGGCATCGATTTGTTGGACAAAGTTCCCGATATATCGTTGGTAATTAGTGACATAGGTATGCCGGGAATGTCCGGTCTGGATTTCCTCAAAATTGTGAGCGAAACGAAAGAAGAAATCCCGATTATTATGATTACCGGTTTGAAAACGCTGGATCATGTCATTACAGCTATTCGATACGGGGCGAAAGATTATATCATCAAACCTTTTAAGCTGGATGAAGTGCGCAAAGTAGTGGAAAAAGTATTGCGGTATCGCATCAAATCTGAAAAGAAAGCGCGCATACTGGAATATGCTGATGCACTAAACGTTAGCTACACTTTTCCGACCAACAAAGCCGATCCCGGGGTAATTGCTTTCCATCTCGCAAATTATTTGCTGAATTCCGGATTTTGTAATAAAGAGCAATTCAATCAATATCATGTTGCATTTCTCGAAACATTGATTAATGCCATTGAACACGGCAATCTGGAGTTGCCGTCTGCAATGAAGGGCAATGATTTTGACAAATTGATGATGTTTGAGGAATTGCGGGAAAACCGGTTAGCCGATGCAAAATTCGGCGAACGTTTGTTAAAAATCAATCTGGTTTATAACGAGCGGTGTTTTTCACTTACCATTGCGGATGAAGGCCCCGGTTTTGATTGGAAAAGCTATATCCGAAACTCTGAAAATGGTGAAATCAATACAAAGCCTTATGGCAGAGGTTTTATGCTGATTCACCACATCATCGATGAGATATATTTTAATGAGCAGGGTAATGCCATTACGTTGGTCAAATCGCGAAAAAATCAACAGAATCTCACCTCAATGGCTTTAGTATCCTGAAATTAATATATTTTGGATGGTGAAAATCGTTGAATTAGATTCAATTCAACCTCACTTTTTGCTTTTGCTGTGTGCATAATTGAGAAATAATTCTTTATAGATCAGATTATTTTCCCGATAAATAACATTTTTTTTACCGACCGGGTTCTGGTTATTTCTGTAAGATTTGACACACCACCGAGATGTTGTGTTAATAGTATGGTCACAGCTTATTTTTTGGCAAATGTGACTTGACTCGAAATTTGCAATTATTTATTGTATTATTTTTGTTCTGCGACTATCTTATCGGCGTATCCGGAGAAAATATGGTTCCTTATCGAATACTTGTTGTTGATGACGATTATGCCAGCCGACTGATGCTGAAAAAAGCCCTTGAGCATGAACGATATGATGTTACGCTTTGTAGCAATGGTTCCGATGCGCTAAGCTTGTTGAAAGAAAACAAATTCGATCTCGTCTTAACAGATTTGATAATGCAAGGCATTAGCGGTATCGAATTGCTCCGGGAAGTGAAAGAGCTGGATAAAGACATCGCAACTATTTTGCTCACCGGGCATGCTTCAATTGAAACAGCAATTCAAGCTGTTCGGTTGGGGGCTAATGATTACATGCTCAAGCCAATCAATCTCGAAGAATTGCAGATTCGTGTCCGACGTGCTTTCGAGCGTGTTGAGCTGGAAAAACGATTGTACGAAGCAGAACGAAAATTAACTTTTCACGCCACAATTGCAACAACCAACCATGAAATCAATCAGCCGCTGACGGTTATAATTTCTGCTATCGATATGATTAAAATGGAGTTACAGAAATATAATATCGATAACAAACGGTTGACAAATTACCTTCAGTTGATGCAAAAATCGTCCATGCGCATCGCCAATATTCTCAAAAAACTCCGGGAAATTAACCATCCCAAAATTCAGGATGTTCCTTTGGGAATGAAAATGATCGAAATTCAGGACGAAGATGTCAGTATCTTTTCCAAGCCGATGAAAAATCGCTATGTTTTGGTTATCGAAGATGAAGAGAATTTGCGTCACATTCTAAAGGACGTGCTCACGCAGGATGCATTTAAAGTGATTGTTGCCAGAAATGCCCGGGAAGGTTTGGCGTTATATAATAAAGAACAGGGAATGATCGAAACTGTAATTCTCGATTTTAACTTGCCCGATCAAAACGGGTTGGTAACTTTCAACCAATTGAAAGAAATAAACCCCGTTGTAAAAGTTATCCTAACTTCAGGTTTTGATGTTGACGAATCCGTTGAGCAAGCCCTTAACGATGGTGCGCTTCAGTTTGTACGGAAGCCATTTAACCGGCAGCAAATTCTGGAAGCTGTCAAAAAAGTCTATTCCTACCGGGTCAATTCCTAATCCAACCGTAAAAAATTATGCTTCAAATTTTTCAAGACATTGATGTGTATCTGTTTTTTTTAATCAATGTTAAACTCGCCAATGCTTTTCTTGATAAGCTAATGGTTGCAGTAACTCTCAAAGAAAATATGTACTTACCGGGTGGATTGTTGTGGCTTTGGCTGATGATTGGCTGCGGCAAAAAAGGACGCGTTCTGGGAGTGCTGATAATTTTTGCAATTCTGCTTTCCGATCAAATATCCAGTTCGGTGCTCAAACCCCTGACCGGTAGATTACGCCCCTGCAAGTTTTTGGAAGGATTTCGGCTATTGGTGCACTGCGGTAGCAAATATGGATTTCCATCGTCCCATGCAACAAATGTTGCCGCAATCGGTACGGTTTTCATCGGATTTTACAAAAAATGGGCACCCTTTTGGATTGTGTTAATTTTTCTGGTCGGCATATCAAGAGTAGTTGTCGGTGTCCATTTCCCGTTTGATGTGCTCGCCGGCTGGCTTTTAGGTATTGGTATCGGAATACTATTGTTGAAAGGATTGGCACAGCTTCAACAAAAGTATCCGTTACTTCAGTTCCCGGAAAAGCTATAATTTGTTGTTAATATTGTATTTGGGTAAGCGCTGGAAAAATCGGTTTCGGATCAATCAGTCAGGATCAGGCAATCTGGTTTTCTTTTGTTTCTACTGTTCGTTGCAGCCGCAAAATGGTTGTATGATCTTTCTCTGTCAATCGGCGAACAAATTCCTGAAACGTAACATGACCTTCATTTTCATGAACGCCGGTTCTCTTCCACAATTCCTCAGGAACATTGTATAGAAATTTGCTCAATTCACGTCGCTGATTGATAAATGTCCGGCTGATTTCGTATAATGAATATTTGCGATACGGTGTATTTTCCTGTATGCGGTCGACATGAATCATCGGTAAATAGGGATGTTCTTCTTTCAATATTTTTTTGAGCCGCAAATCAACAACTTCATCTTGAATCTCAGTGAGCGTTTGCAAAAAACGCGTTAAACGATGCACAATTGTGCCTTCGATTTCATGAACATTCTCCAACAGGCTGGAATACTGCCGTGAAGAATTTTCAACCATCTGTATGAGTTCTCTATTTTGCATAACTTTTCGTTTTTTGGTGTTCCCGGATTAATTTTGAAATTGATAATTCTATCGTTAAATTTATTGAAGATAATCAATAAATCGCGACAAATGAGGTGACCATTATCACAGAAAATGTGGAATATTTGGTCGATAGAATGGTTAGGAGAAGGCTTTGAACACATCAAATTTGGAAAAAGTAATTCAGCAGATTGCGTCGCTCGAAGCTGAGATGATCCAGTTTCAGCAAAAAATCACCGCAATCCCGGCGCTAAGCCCCGTTAACGATGGCAATGGCGAATGGGATAAGGCGATGTTCATCAAGAATTTTTTGATGGGGCGCGGCGTAACAGATATCCTGCAAATTGATGCGCCGGATGAACGCGCAAAAAATGGTGTCCGACCCAATTTAATTGCCAGAATCAAAGGTCAATCATCGGCAAAAACGATTTGGTTGATGGGGCATATGGATGTGGTGCCGGCAGGTGATTTGAGCAAATGGGATAACGACCCATGGGATGCTGTGGTGAAAGACGGCAAAATTTTCGGCAGAGGAACAGAAGACAATCAACAAGGTGTAACCAGCAGTATTTTCACACTGTTAGCGTTTCTGGATACGGGCGTTCAGCCATAAACCGGCATTTGATTTAGCGGTAATTATCGCTGCGGATGAGGAAACCGGCTCCGAATTTGGGTTGGATTATCTGATGGAACAGCACAAAGATTTATTTCGCACCGAAGATATTATTATCGTGCCGGACGCCGGCGAGCCGGACAGCCGAATGATAGAAGTAGCCGAAAAATCCATTGTGTGGTTCCGGTTTCGGATAAAAGGTATCCAGTGCCATGCCAGTTTACCGGCGCAGGGGAACAACGCGTTCAGGGCTGGTGCGCATCTCGTAACGCGATTGGAGCAATTATACGACATTTTTGATGCGCAAAATACAGTATTTAATCCGCCAACCAGCACTTTCGAACCCACAAAAAAGGAAGCAAATGTGCCAAATGTAAACACAATTCCCGGTGAAGATGTGTTTCATTTGGATTGCCGGTTGCTGCCGGACTATTCGATTGATGAACTTTTTGTTGCTGTTCAAAATATTTGCAATGGCGTTGAAAACGATTTCGATGTGCAAATTGAAATCGGTACAACCCAGTCTGCTGAGGCTGCGCCCCCAACGCCAAACGATGCGGAAGTCGTTAAAAAACTGCAGGTTGCGATCAAAAATATATACAATGTTGATGCTATCCCAATGGGTATTGGCGGCGGAACTGTGGCCACGACATTCCGGCGTGAGGGATTGCCCGCAGCCGTTTGGTCAACTTTGGCGGATGTTTGCCATCAGCCCAACGAATATTGCGTGATCGAATTTATGGTTAACGATGCAAAAGTGTTTGCACATGTGTGTTTGCAAGACGATTGATTGCCGGTTGCATTCCGGTCAAAAAATCGAGTGTTAAATTTCAATATTCACATCGCATCAAATTGATAATATTCAATTTAATTCGGATACTTTTGTATGATTTATGGTTTGCGAAAAGATCACATTTGTGTATATTAACGGGTGGCAGATGAGTTGATATGTCATTGAAAAAATTGTAGTTGTCTCACCAGGGATAGAGGTCAGAGAATGAAGAAGCGCAGTATTTTCTGCATGTTGGGAATCATTGGATGGTTAATGGCCGGTTGCGCCACAACGGTTCCGTACAATAGCCAACCTGCAAATTCAACCAAACCTCAAACGTCTCATGTGGACACCGGTGAATCGGTGCCCAACACGCCGCTGGCACTTCATGCGACCATCAAAAACAGCGCCGATGCAATAATTGAGGCGTATTTATCGCAACAATATGAGCAATCGAAATATGAATTTGAAACGCTGATCCGGACAATGGATCCGCTCCCGCTGGATAGCCGGGCGGCAAAAATCAACCATCTGGACAGGTATTACCCACCCATCGACCAATCCCTCACTTTTGCAATTATCGATGACGATTTGCGTTGGCGAAATGTGCAGCCGGTTAAACCGGTGGAAGTGCCGCCACCTGCCGCTGCCGCAGATTGGGAAAAAGCGGAAATGCCGGACAAATTATTTGCCGATAACCCATCTGGTGCTGACCGTGCATCTCTCGTTATTCCGGGATCTAAAAGCGGCTTCTATTTTGAAAAGGGATTGCACAAATTTATCCAGCAGGAAATCCGCGAAGTTGCCATCCACATGGGCGAGCCGGAAAATTTTAAATTGCCCGATGATTTTGTGAAAGAAATCGAATATTATATTCGCCGGTTTCAAAATGAGCCATACTATCGCAAATTTTTTGCGGAGACACTGCGTCGTTCGCGAAAATACATTCCCGCTCTGCGCGATATTTTTCTGGAAAAAGGATTCCCGGAAGAAATTATGTATCTGGCATTTATCGAATCGGGATTTAATCCGGTGGCGTACAGCCGGTCGCATGCGGCGGGATTGTTTCAGTTTATCAAATCCACCGGAACGCAATACGGTTTGAAAATAAATCGTTCAGTTGATGAGCGGTATTCGCCATACAAATCTGCGGTTGCCTGCCGGGAATACATGCATGATTTGCTGTTAGAATTGGGCAGTTTTACGATGGCGCTGAGTTCGTACAATTCCGGTGCCGGCAAAACCCGTCAGGCTTTGCGAAAATTGGACAGTTTTCGCGATCGCAGTTTTTGGGCTCTCCGCGAAAAAACCAACGTGCTGAAACACGAAACGAGGGAATACATTCCCCAGATTTTTGCTGTGATCGTAATGGCAAAACCGGGTAATCCGCTGCAATTCGGTTTTGATGATGTGCCGTTTCCGCGCAATTATGATACCGTAATTGTGCCTTCGCAGGTGAATCTGGAAAGCGTTGCCAGAAACGCCGGAATTAACATGCAAGAGCTGCTGGCGCTGAACCCGGATTTGGCAGATAACGCCAAACAAACTCCCAAACGTGTGCTCGATTATCCGCTGTTTGTACCGCGCGGAACAAAAAATGCGGTGGACAATGCCGTCAGCCGTCAGGTGAGCAGCAAAATATCCTATTCTGGCAGTAACAGCGGTTCCGGCGGTTCCGGTTCGCAAACCTATCACAGGGTGCAAAAAGGCGAATCGCTGTGGCTGATCGCCCGGAAATACCGGGTTACTGTCAACCAGTTAAAGCAGTGGAACGGACTGAGCGGCAATACGATTTCGTACGGAAAGAAACTGGTTGTTTATCCGGGCAGTACCGGCACGACAGCCGCAGCCCCGCAACGCACCGAACGGGCGGCAGCTAAAACGCCGCAATCGGCTGTATCCGGCTCAAATGTGCTGGTTCAGCAAAATATCTCCCGTGGTGAAAGCTTTAATTATGCCGTCACTGCCGGAAATAATCTCGGTGAAATTGCCGGTGTTTTTGGTGTGTCCGTATCGCAATTGAAGAGCTGGAATAACCTACGTTCGAACACAATTCGCGTCGGGCAACGGCTGAGAATAGTTGCGCAAACGGGCATCCGGTATTACCAATATCGTGTGCAATCTGGTGATACCATTAGCGAAATTGCCAGCCGTTTCAACGCACGGGACAGCATTATTCGCTTTGCAAATGGCAAAAGCAACAATTTGTTGACTGTCGGTGAAGTGCTGAAAATTTTCAGTTTCTGACAGTATTTTCCGGCGAATCAGTGAGCGCCAACGCTTCACGAATAACTTCCGGCAGCCGCATCGGGCGCCCCGCCGCATTAATTACTGTCCACGTAACATCCGCTTCTGCAACCAACACATCGTCAGATTCCCGGAAAATTTCCTGATGAAACGTGCATGTCACCCGGCTAAATGACGCAACAGTGGTGCAAATCCGTAACATGTCGTTAATTTTCGCGGGCGATCGATAAGTAATTTCCACCCGCCGCAACACAATCGAAATACCTTCTTCTTTCAATTTTGGCAGCGATAATCCTGCTTCAATCAACAGTTCCCCTCGGGCATATTCGAGATAATTCAGGTAGGTTGCGTTGTTCGCGTGTCCGTAAAAATCGCATTCGTAACCGCGAACTTTGTGATAGGCGTTAAATTCAGTTTTCTGCAAAGCGACTTCCTCAAACTATAGATTTTTAAATTCACGAATGTTGCGCTTTCGCAGATTCTCCGTCCGCAAATTTCGTAAATTTGATGAAAATAATGATCCGGCACTGTGCAAACTTTGATCAATTTTGCCGTCCCGGTTCAATTTATAAAAACAGGACATTTTCTCCAAACGGGTAATCATGTATAATTATTTCTCAAATATCTGGATTTTATTGCTGTTTACGGAGTTGTTAATCGGCGCAGCGGGATTGGTATGGATTTTGTGGAAACAACGCATAGTTAAACAAAAAATGGAGTTTGGAACGATGCGTTTTTTATGGATTTTATTGATGTTAACCACATTTTTTCTCTACTCATCCCAGGCTGCGGAAATTTATGTGGATGATGTTGCGAGCAATGGCAACGGCACGTTGAACAGCCCGTTCAACAGCATTTCCTCGGCGTTGAACGCTGCCAATCCCGGGGATATTATTCGGGTGTTGCCCGGCAATTACGCCCAAAAAATTACCAGCCAAATCAGCGGAACCTCCGGTTCGCCAATTACGATCCGGGCGCATGATCCGGGAAACCGTCCGGTATTTTCGCTATCCGGAACGGTGATGGACATTTCGCACGATAATATCGTAATTGATGGTATTGTGCTGGATGCGCAATTTTCCGGCAATGATATCGTGCGGATTGACAACGCGGAGAATCTGACGATCCGTAACAGCGAAATTCGCAATGCCACAAAAGACGGCATCGATATGGAGCAATCCAATAATGTGCTCATCGAAAACACAAAAATTCACCACTGTTTGGCGGGAACAATAAACAGCCAGCAGGACGCGCACGGCGTTGTTGCGGTAACTTCCACTAATATTACCATCCGCGACTGCGAAATTTATTACGTTTCCGGGGATTGTTTTCAGGCTGACCCGAGTCGTGGAACACCGGTTTGGGACAACGTGCTCATCGAAAACAGCAAGTTGTGGACCGGTCCGCTGCCCGCCGATGCCGCAGGGTGGAATGCCGGTGAAGTTCCCGGCGAAAACGCCATCGACACCAAAGTGAACGGCAGCTCCGGCAATGCTAACTATCGGGCAAAGCTGACCTTACGGCATGTGGAAGCCTATGGGTTTGTCCCGGGTTACATCAGCAATCGTGCGGCGTTCAATATTAAAGAAAAAGTAGATTGTTTTATGGATGGCGTTATCGCACACAATAACGAAATCGGTTTCCGGTTGCGGGGACCCGGCAGTAACGGCGGTGCGCACATCACCATAATTAACAGTATTGCGTATGATAACGAAACAACTTTCCGAACGGAAGATGATCTGGAAAAATTGCTGATTTACAACAGCACTTTCGATATTGGTACCGGAAATCGCTATTTCCAGAATGCTAGCGGCGGATACGATCCGGCGGGATTCGATTTGCGAAACTCGCTGTTTCTCGGCACAAAACCAAGTGATGCGTCGCAGCCGTCCAATCTTTCGGCGAACGCGTCGTTTTTTGTCAACCGTTCGTCAAACGATTACCGGCTGAGCGGCAGCAGTCCCGCCATCGATGCCGGGGAAACTATCGCGATTGTGACCCACGATTTTGCGGGAAATTCGCGAACGGCGGGGCAATATGATGTTGGCGCATTTGAAGGCAATCCTGCCACCGGTATCGATGACGATGCCGCGCCGCTGGAAGGATTTCGGCTGCAGCAAAATTACCCGAATCCCTTCAATCCGGAAACGACCATCGAATTTTCGATGGCATCCGCCGGACGCGTAACGTTGGAAATTTTTGATGTGCTCGGGCGAAAAGTGCGTACGCTGGTTTCCGATTTTCTGCCATCCGGCAGCTATTCCCAGCGCTGGAACGGGCGAAATGATGTTGGTGATCTGGTGGAAAGCGGCGTTTACGTGTATCGGTTGCAGGCGGGCAATTTTAGCCGCATTCGCAAAATGCAATTGATTCAATAAAAAAAGGGCGAATAAAAAAACTTCGCCCAAACAATGAAAAAACAAGATGTTGAGAGCTGCCATAAAAATGCGGCGGGACGGGAGGAACCCAACTCGCCGTATTTTTTTTGTCAACGATTTCTGCCATATTGTTCGTGGCTGGAAACCCAGTCCGATGATGAAATAGCGGAAGCCAGCGACAACTCGCCAGCCAGCACAACGCCCGCCACAATTTCCGCAAATTTTTTGACTTTCCCGCGACCGTAACAGCCGAGCATTTCGAGGCACTCTTTTTGGGTCGCCAATCCGACACCGCCGCCGTAAGTCGCTACAATCAGCGATGGAATGGTGATGGAAATATACAGATCTTTTTCCGGTGTAATTTCAGTATAAATAATGCCGGCGGAGGATTCCGAAACGTTGGCGACATCCTGTCCGGTGGCGATAAACATCGCGGTAATGGCGTTCGCGGAATGCAATCCGTTGTTGTTCACGCCCGACAAAAAGCTGCCGATTCCCGCCACACCGGCGTGATAAGCCAGGCTTTCCGGCTCAACGCGCATCACCTGAACTAGCACATCGCGTTTAATCAGCGCTTCCGCGGTTACGCGTTTGCCGCGCGTGCGCATAATGTTCACCTGCGATGCTTTTTTGTCTGTCGCAAAGTTCGATTCGAGGAAAAATCGTTTGATACCTTTGTAGTGATCGAGAATCCAGCTGCATGCGGCAAATGTTGCTCGCCCAACCATATTTTGACCTGCGGCATCGCCGGTGGTGTAATTGAAACGCAGATAGGCAAACTTGCTCGCGAGGTAAGGGTCAATATATTGTAGCTTGGCGACGCTGGATGTCGTTTCCGCATGTTCCGCTATCGTTTTGAAATTTTCCTGCACCCATTTTACAAATTCGCGGGCTTCGCGGGCATCGTCGAAAACGAACACCGGTGCACGTTGCATCAGGTCGTCCACAACGCTGCATTTTACGCCGCCGCAGGAGTTGATCAATTTGATCCCGCGATTATACGACGCCACCAACGTGCCTTCCGCAGTTGCCATCGGGATCAAAAAATCGCCTTTGGCGTGCTCGCCGTGAACCGTCAACGGACCGGCAATGCCCATTGGCACCTGCGCCACGCCGGTAAAATGTTCGCAATTGCCCTGGGTAATGTGCGGGTCGAACGAGTATTTCGCAGAGTGTTTCAGCGAAACACCGGTAATTTTCTCAACAAATTTTTGGCGGGTCTGGATGGCTTCTTCGGAGTAATCATCGGCGTCATTCCGGGGAATGCGCACGGTGGTTTCTTTGATATCCGAGATGCTGTCTTCGACATTTAACTTCAGTTTGCCAAAGGGTTTGGTGTCGAAAACCAGCAATATCTGATGTTTGCCTTTTTCCAACGGGCTGCTTTTTGCCCGGATGTCGATGGATCTGCGCAGCGGAAAATCGAGTGGATTTTTGCTCAACGTTGCGGGATCCACCGCGTTTTCGCCGCCCAAATCCAGTGAAATATCGGATACTGAAATGGATTTTCCATCGATTTCGAGACTGCGAAACCCGGTGAGCGTTGCATCACTCAAACGGTTTTTGAGAGAAAAACGGATGCCATCCGTTGTGTTTTCCAAACTGCCGAACGTGTACAATTGTTTAAGCAACAAGCTGGGAACAAGTGCCATTAAAATGTCCTCCTGAAAACAGTGATGTTAATATATCAGCAATAGATTGGTGTCGCAATCAGCCGTAAAACCCGGAATAGTAAAATATTAGGTTCATATTATTTAGCGAATATTTTCCAAAAAAACACGAAAAATTCTTACAAATTTTACAGCGGCTGCGCAGGAAATATCTTTTTTATTGCATTTTTTAGCGGTTTTACCGTAACCTGTTACCTCAAGCCCGAACATTTTCCGACTCCGGTTCCGCACATTGGATGTGCGGCATTCTGCTATTTGCCAATCGGGCTGATATATCATTGAAACACCGGATAAAATCGCATGGCAATGATTACCTTAACCTGGCTGTGGGACGGTGCAACGGGAACCCTGGTTCTGGTGACGTTGGTGATTCTTGTTATCTCGCTGTTAATTTGGGCAATGGAGCTTTTTTGGAAACGGTATTTTGCAACAGATTTTATCTATCAGCCGGGTGAAATTTTTCCGCAATCCTATCAAACCTACGATCCGCTGAAGCCGGAACTCGCTGAAAAATATAATATTTATCTCCACCAAAATCTGGAAAAATTTATTGCAGGAGAGGAACGCTGGCAACCGGTTATCGATCCGTTTGCGGAATTTGACGAGCTGCTTAAATCACCGGATTCTGAACGATACGTAATGATTCTGGCTGCGCCGGGAATGGGAAAAACCGCTTTTGTGAAAGGCTGCAAACGGTGGCAGCAAAAAAAATTGCATCATCGATTGAAAGTGGCACATCTGCCGTTATCCCGGAGGGAGGCACGATTGCGACTGGTGCGGCTGCCCAATCCGCGCCAAACCATCCTCATTTTGGACAATCTCGAATCACTGTTTCTGCCCGGTGTTTTCCCGGACAAAAAGCTAAAACGCTGGATGGATAAAACCCGAAAATTTCCGTTGGTGATGTTGATCGGGCGGATGGAAGGTTTGCCGCCAATCAGCAGTGTGCCCGAAAAAAAGGGGCTTTGCAAAATCGATAGTCAGCCGTTTCACGAATATGAATTTATCCTGTACCGGATTGCACTTCCCGATACACCCGACCGCAAGGAATGGGTGAACAGCACCGTGCCGTTTTATCAATTTCGCAAACGAAGAGCATACGAAGAATGGCTGGAACGTAATCCAAAATTTGTGAACAAACCGTTGTTTTTACATTATTTACCATATATTGCAAATGAAACGTTGGTGAACCATCGGG
The DNA here is from genome assembly GCA_020634975.1 of Calditrichia bacterium. NCBI lineage: Bacteria > Pseudomonadati > Calditrichota > Calditrichia > Calditrichia bacterium. Next base: position 54,510 of record JACKAQ010000005.1, read on the forward strand.
AAGGTTACCGGTTGATTTGTGAGCACGCTGCAACCGCTACGGCTGCGCAGATGAAGCCGCAAATTGAGCCGCATCAGCTGCTGGATTTTTGGGAATCACTGGCGGAAATTTGTTATCGTCAGCGCATGAGCGGCGCCGGTGGTGCTGTTTCACAGGAAAAATTTGAGGATTGCTGCCGTAATTGCCATATCGATTTGCATCAGTGGAAACCCGGAAATTTGTCTTTGGTGAAAAAAGACCAGCTTGGCAAATGGTTGTTTGCAGAACAAAGTGTTGAAGAATATCTGGTGTCGCGGCGATTTTTGGCGCTGCCGGAGACATTTGACGGATTGCGTTTTACCAAACAACTCCAAACTTTTTTGTGGGATACATTTTCCGATGAAATCACTGCCGGGCGCGAGCTCTCCGGCGATTGGCTGCGACACGGCGATTTCTCCGCGTTTCGGGTGCGCCTGCCAAATCAGCCATCGCATGAGTTGGAAATGGATGACATTCGCCCCAAGATGATTACCGAAGTTTTGGAGCGATACCCGTTTTTTGATCGCGTTCACCAGCCGAATGCTCGCGGATTGCATCATTTGTTCGAGCCGAAAGTGGTGAATGGCAGCAAAGTTGTTGTCGATCACTGCACCAATTTAATGTGGGACCAAAGCGATCCGTTCCCGAAAATACCGATCCGCGAATTTGAAAATCGCCTGAAAATTGTCCGTTACGCCGGATTTTCTGACTGGCGATTGCCAACTCTGGAAGAAGGGTTATCCCTGTTGCATCCGCAAACCGGCGATTCAGCATACATTCATCCGGCGCTGAGCGATCCGCGAACGGAAATCTGGCTTGCGGAACGGGATGCGCCGGATAGCCAATGGGTGGCATTTTTCGCCGAAGGCACCTGTCGCCCGGCGCACGTTTCCGATCGCCATTTTGTGCGGCTGGTTCGAAATTGCTAATTGATATTTTTTTTGAAAGATTTACCGCCGACAACTGTCTAACTTGTTGAATGATCGAATTTCCGGCGCAGATCGTTCCCGGAAATCAACGGATGCGGACGAAGCAAAAGAGAGAATCTGGATGACATTTGAGGCGATTTATCGTGAATATGGCGATAAAATAATGAATCTGGCCTACCGGATGACCGGAAGCAAAGAATCCGCACGCGATATGACGCAGGAAATTTTCATCAAGGTTTACGAAAATATGGACAGTTTTCGGGGAGATTCTCAGGTATTTACCTGGCTGTATCGCATCGCTACCAACCATATTTTTAATTTCCTGAAAAAAGAGCGACGCCGTAAGTGGTTGAATTTAATGGACAAACCGCTGTCCGAAGTGCTGCAGGAAGATCAGATCGATCCGTTATTCTGGAGTCGCAGCGCACCGCAGCCGGACCGGCAAATGGAAAAATCGGAGCGCGAAAAACGTGTGTGGCAGTCGATTCAGCAACTGTCGCCAAAATACCGGGTGCCGCTGGTACTCAATCGATATGAGGATATGAGCTATCAGGAAATCGCTGAAACCATGCAACTCAGCCTCAGTGCGGTTGAATCCCGGATTCATCGCGCCAAAAAAGAGCTGGTCAAATTGTTGGAGCCATATATTATGGATTTGTAAAAAATAACCCGAACGGGTCAAAAAAAATGATTTTTTTTGAAAGATTTGGTTTAAAGAATGGTCTAATCCATTGAAAGCAAAAACGAAGGATGTAAAAATGAGCAACCATGTGACATCAAAATTTCTGGATTGGTCCGAAGGCAAACTGAGCCGCGAAGCGCAGTCCGCCATCGAAAGCCATCTGTTGAAATGCCCGAAATGCAAAGCCTATTTCGAGCAGATGAGCGATATGATGGACGTGGTTGACCGGAGTGCGTTACCGATGCTGGAAGCCGATCCGTTTTTACCAACCCGTATAGCCGCGCTGGCACGGGAAAAACAGCAGCTTTCGCGTCGCCAATTGCTCAATCCGGCGCGCCAGTTACGCATTGCATTTTCTACGTTGATGTTGGTTGGCGCAATGGGTATCGGCATTTTTTTGGGAAAAGATTTGGCGACAACAACCCAAACATCCCAAAGCGAGCAGTTGAGCGATTATTCCACGGTTATTTGGGATAACGGCATCGTTGAAAACATGGATGCGGTTATCGAATACACCCTCGAGGATGGGAAATGAAACCGAAAATTCTGATTGGCATTCTGCTGTTTCTGATCGTCGTCAATGTGGCAACCATCGGCAGTTTTTTCTACTTTCGCATGCAACATATGCCACCGTTGGATGAACGCCCACCGTTGGGGGCGCTGCTGACACCCGAAAAAAGAGAACAATTGCACACAATGATGCGCGGGTTTCAGGAAGAAATTCACCCCATCCGGCAAGAATTGCAGGTCAATGAAAATGAATTGTATCAATTATTAATCAGCGAATCACCCGATCGCGAAATGATCGATCAGAAAATGAATGACATCAGCCGGCTGCGTCAGGAAATTGCTCAAAAAGCAATCGACCGGATGCTGGTTGCCAAAGAATTTATGAACGAAAAAGAGCAAAGAATATTTTTTCAACACTTGCTGGAGAACCGGATGGGCCCGAGGGAATTCGGCAAGCAACGATTCCGTGGCAAACAACCGCCCCCATTTATGCGGGATCGGGATAATCCCCCGCCACGGGGTAATTAACAAAAAACCGATAGAAAATTTGTAAAAAGGAGATTTAAAATGAAACGATTCACCCAAACTTCGATGATTGCGATGTTGATTGCACTGTTCAGTTTTGCAGCGTTGGCACAGCCGGGTGGCGGCGGATTTCGTGGACCCCGCGGTGGCGACGACGATGATTTTGGCCCGCAGCGCGGCGCACGAATGGCAAAATTTCTGGATCTCACAGAAGAGCAGAAAACCAAAGTTGAGGATATGCGATTGAATCACCAGCGCGAAATGCTGCCGCTGCGTTCCGAAATGCAAGGCTTGCACACAGAGCTGAAACTGGTTGAAACCACCGAAACATACAATGCCGCAAAAGCGGAAAGCCTGGTGAAAAAAATGGGCGAACTGCGCACAAAAATGCACCTGCAGCGGTTGAAAAATCATCAGGAAATGCGCAGCTTGCTGACGACGGAACAGCGCAAAAAACTTGATTCGATGATGCTTTCCCGTGGCGATGGTAACGGACGCGGCATGCGCGGTGGCAAAGGCGGACACGGTCGCGGAATGGGGCAGGGAAGAGGCTGCCCGAACTGTAATTAAACTGACATCACATCTGCAATAAAAGAAAAGCCCGGCAATTTACCGGGCTTTTTTATTGAGATACGCAAACTTCAGAAATTATTGCTGCGTAAAGTTGCGCAGCCTGATTTAATTCGTCAATCTGCACAAATTCTCCGCGCCGGTGGGCGGAAGTTAAACAACCGGGTCCGCAAATATACGGATTCATTCCGGCATCTAAAAACATCCTGGCATCGGAGTGGGATCGAAAAGCAGACGTATTTAGCGGCAGATGAGATGCATCAAAAGCAGTGTTAAATTTTTTCCAAATAGCTGTTTTTTCAAGATGATAGCCCGCGGACCAAAAGAGCATATCGTGCTGAAAATCCACTTCCGGGTGATGCTGTTGGACTTTTGTTTTGGCAGATTCGATAATGGCGCTTACGGAAGCCGCATCCGCTTCCGGCGGCAGATGAAAATCGAGCAGCGCCTCGCAGTTTTCGGCAACCACAAAATCCGGTTCGCCGCCATGTATTTCCCGGGGATTGATTGCTAATTCCCTGTGAAAGGGCAGTGTTTTTCGCAGGGTAAAAATTTCGCTCAGCCACGAGAGCATTGCTTCGATGGCATTTGCGCCAACTTCCGGCAACGCCGCATGCGCCCGTTTGCCTTTGCTGTGCAGCCGGCATTCCAGATAGCCAAAATGTGACGGACACAATTGCAACTGGGTGGGTTCGCCAATGACAACTTCCGGTGCAAAATACTCTTTCACCAATGCTTTGGAACCATCGCCGTATTCTTCCTCTCCGACAACCAGCGCCAGCGTAACACCTTGTTTTAATTCAACTTTGCTGTTGGCAACCGCAATAATCGCTTCCGTCATTGCGGTGCAGGCACTTTTCATATCTGCGGCGCCAAGCCCGTATAATTTGCCATTGGAAATGCGGGCGTGATGCCCTTCGTCGTGCCACAACGCAACGGTATCGATATGCCCGACCAGCATCAGCGCGGATGGCTGCGGTCCGAGTGTGACGATCAGATTGGCGCGTTTATCGCCGGCAGTTACGGGAACCGGTTGCCGGCCAACCGCGATATTTTCACGAATCAGGGCGTTTTCGAAAACCATCGCGGCGGCATTTTCCGCGTATGTCGGGCTGTATTCGTCAATAACGTTAACGGCTAAATTGAGCAGCCGTTGGTAATCCAAATTAGTTTGTATGATCTGGTGGCTTTTCATCAATATTCCGGGGGGAAACTTTGGTTTTGCGGTGGGTGGTTTTCCGCCCCTTCTTTTTCAGATATTGCGGGTGATTAGAGAGGTTGCGCGACAAATAAATTTGCCCGATTTCATTTTTGAAACCATGTTTGCGAAAAAAATTGAGCGCCGGGTGGTTTTCTTCTTCGGTGTCCACCAGCATCATCCGGCAGCCGCTTTCGATAAATAGCTCGGTAAGCCGATTAAACAGGCGCGAGCCCAAACCGCTGCGATTCAGCGCGGGTGAAACGCCCAGCCATTCCAGATAACCGTATCGCCAGGAGTTGTGGCGTTTTTCGATCAACGATCCGAGGGCGAATCCCACAATCTGATCATCTTTTTCCGCAACCAGACAAAATTCGCCGTCGCCGGCGAACAAATTGACCAATTCGTACTGATCCCAGGTGCGGTATAAATTTGGCCATTCGCTGGCGGTAAACAATTCTTCGCCCAGCGAATAAACGATGGGCAAATCTTCCAATTCCATTTCGCGAATCAGAATATTGCCGCCATTTTGTTTCGGAGTTGTTGCATTTGGTTTCATCGTTACGCCACCCAAAATGCAGCGGCAATTTTTGCCGTGTCCAAATATGTTTGACATCGTTTGATTTTTTGGTCTTTCAATTCAAAAATCATTGTCCATTCACTTTCGAATTCGTTTTCTGTTGAAATGGAATAGCCGCGAATAAAACCGGTTACGGCAACGCGTGTATCCTGTGCAATAAAGTCTTTTGTCGAAAATTCCAGCGTTTCTACAGAGCTGGCCAATCGTTTGAAAAATTCCGGTACAGCGGCTTTTCCGGTGAATGTTCCGGCGTAATAAATATCCGGTTCGCCGGGATAAATCCACTGCACGTCATCGGCCATTTCCTGCATCATGGCGGTTCGGTTGCCTTTTATGAAATTCTCGCAGAATTTTTTTACAATTTTTAAACTCTCATCCGTTTTCATCAATTATCCTCTTAAAATTTGGTCAAATTTAGTATAAATGATTTGCACAAAACAATACTATTTTTTTGTTCGGAACAGTAAAAATCCGACCCGAATTGGAAAAACAGCCACACTATTTTCGGGCGTTTTGTGAATGATATGAATGCGGATTTGTTCCGGGGAAAAAAATATTTGCGGTTTTGAAAAATGAGGATCAAAACATAGGGAACGGTGATTCCCAAAATGTGATCTTTTTATTGGACTGAATTTTGAGTGGCGATGTAAACAGCTGTATTTATAGTATTTATGGATTAACGCCGATAGAATAATTATCGCCATCGATCAGCGGAATGGTGCCGGTCCACTGCGCGGCAGATTCCCGCATATCATCTGCATCTTGCGGAAAACGATTGTCGTCGGGCAGCATTTGCCAGATTTTTACAAAATTGTCGCCATTCCAGGTTATAATTTTTTTGCCGCCATCCACAAAAAACGCGCCGGTTAACTGCTGCACCACTTCATCTGCCGGTAAATGTTGCAGCACTGCCGCCGGTTGCTCAGCTGTTGCGGATGCATCCCAAATCCGGAACGCGCCGTCGCTGCCGCCGGTTACCAGCCAGCGGTTGTCCGGCGAAATCAGCCCGAAAAATATGCCGTTGCTGGCTTCCGATTTGCTGTTCCGGTGGCGCATATTTCCGGCTATGGCTGTTGGCGGATTAACTTGCCAGAGCCGCGCCGTGTTGTCAAATCCCCACGAAAAAATGCGATTGTTCGCATCGTCGAGGATCGCGCCGAGCACCCAGCCATCGTGCGAAAATGGCGGTGTAATCGCATCACCGGTTTGGGAATCCCACATCCGGAGGGTTTCGTCGCTGCTCCACGATAAAATTGCCGCACCGTCGCGAACGTAGGTTGCGCCCAAAACGGCATCGTTGTGGCGCATGGTTTTGGCAAATTTTTGCTGCCCGGGCAGCGCCCATTGTTGAATGCTGCCATCTGTTGCCCAAATGAGCACGCGTTTTCCCGACGGATGATATTGCCCGCCGTTGAGCGAACCGGAATGGCGCATCGGGCGGGAAATTGGCGTGCCGCTGCGCGAATCTTCGCGAATTGCGGTGCTGTCGTCACTCCACATCAGGAATTCCTCACCGTCCGGCGAAAACGCGATGCCGCCGATCCAACCATCCTGCGGCGATTCGCTGATCAGTTTACCGGTTGAAATATCCCACAATCGCGCGGTGAAATCGTCTGCGGTTGTCACCAGTCGTTGCGCATCCGGCGACAGGTGTGCCTGCAAAATGCCCGATTGATCGGTGAAAATAATCTCGCTGTTGCCGGTGGTCCGGCTTGTCCGGCGAACCTCGCCGTTGTTGCTCCAGCTCAAAATGGCATCGCCATCGGGCAGCCACGCCACACCGCTGATTTTTTCGGAATGGGTGATGGTTGCGGGGCTGTTTTTTGCGGATTTGAGCTGCCAGATTTGAGCGGTGTTCCCGCCCCAAATCAGCAAATTGCTGCTGTCCGGCGATGGCAAAACGCCGGCAATTTGCGCCGGATGTTTGATGGTTTGATCCAATTTTGCAACCGGCCAAATTTCTTTTAATTGGCTGCTGATTTGCGCTATCAATCCGGATTCGGGCGACTGGTCGTACGCTGCCGCCAGCAAATGCAGCCGTAACAGCGGGTTGTTATCGAGCGTTGCCACCCGGCTTTCGTTGAGCAATTGTTGCGCGCGGGCGTTATTTAATTCCTGAGTAGCAGTGGCGCGTTGCTGCAACCACCAAAACAGCGTCAAAAATACCAGGCTCAGCGCGGCGCCGATAATCAGGCTCATGCGCAGTTTTTTGCTGCGATTTTGACGTTTTAACTCCAAATCAGACAATGTTTTAACATCGATAGTTGATAACCGGGAAAGCAGCGTCAGCCACGATTCAAACGTGCCGGCATCACTCGCGGGATGGGCCAGTTTTTCGATCTGCCGAATTACAACCGGACGGGTGGAAATACCGGCGTCCGCCATTGCCTCCGGCAACACATTTTCGCTTTCTCCGCTTTTTGCGAACAGAACAGGGACAATATCCGCAGCATCGCGAACAGCCAAAAAATCGCGGATTTGTTGATTCATTTGCGGATCGCGGCGCGTTTCCGGCGAATAGGCTGCCAGAAATTTTTTGGAATGTTGTAACGGTTGGGTAAAAATTTCTCCCTGATACATTTTGGCAACTTCCGGCGAATCCAGAAATATGCGCAAATGGCGATGGGCAAATCCCATTTCCGGGTGTGGTGCATAATTGGTCAGCGCGGTTTCGAGTATCTCGACGGCTTCCGCATCTGCGTCGCTAAAGCAAATATAAACATCATGTTGGAATTTCATTTCCTGCGGGTTCCCTGTTCTCAAAAATATTTTTTTGCTTTCCAAAACTTCGCCTCAAAGATAATCAATCCTTGAGCGAAAAAAAATACCGGTTTGTTAAACTAAACCGGTATTTTTTAAAATTTTAAACGATGTGATTTTTTGCGTTCCGCGATTGGAATTACTGCGTGCGACCGGGATAAACCGCCAGCGCTTTCGCCAAAATTTCCATCGAGCGGCGCATTGCCGGGGCATTCAGCACAAATGCGATGCGCACTTCGTCGGTGCCAAGTCCGGGCGTGGCGTAAAATCCGGCGGCGGGCGCCATCATCACGGTTTCTTTGTTATCGTGAAAATCGCTGAGCAGCCATTTGCAGAAATTGTCGGCGTCGTCCACCGGCAGTTTTACAACGGTGTAAAACGCACCGCTGGGTTTGTGAGCAAACGCGCCGGGAATTTTGGCGAGCCCCTCAAAAACGGCTTCGCGGCGGGCGAGGTATTCGCCCATCACTTCGTCAAAATAGGATTGCGGGGTATCCAGCGCGGCGGTTGCGGCAATCTGCTCCAGCGTCGGCGGGCAAAGCCGTGCCTGTCCGAAGCGCAGCGCGGTATCCAAAATCGCTTTGTTTTTAGTAACGATGCAGCCCACTCGTGCGCCACAGGCGCTGTATCGTTTGGAAATGCTGTCCACAATAATGGCGCGTTCGTCCATATCTTTCAGGTGCATCACCGAGTGGTGCTGTTTGCCGTCATACACAAATTCGCGATACACTTCGTCGCCGATCAAATACAAATCGTTGTTGATGGCTATATCGCGCAAAGTTTCCATTTCTGCTTTCGAATAGACGTATCCCGTGGGATTGTTTGGGTTGCAAATCATGATCGCTTTGGTTCGACGGGTAATTTTCTGTTCGATTTCCGATGCGTCCGGTAATTTGAAACCGTTTTCCGCGCTGCAGGTGAGCGGCACAACCCGTACGCCGGCCTCCACCGCAAAACCCAGATAATTGGTGTAAAACGGCTCGGGAATGAGAATTTCATCGCCGGGATCCATGCAGGCCAGCATCACAAAAATGATGGCTTCGCTTCCGGCGGTGGTCACCAGCACTTCGTCTTTGCTGACGTTGATGCCGTTTTTCTGGTAGTATTTCGCAAGCCCTTCACGATATTCCCACAAACCGGCGGAGTGTCCGTATTCCAGCACCGTGATGTCGTGATTGCGAAACGCATCCATCATCACTTTCGGGGTGGGAATATCCGGTTGACCGATGTTGAGGTGATACACTTTCACCCCACGGGATTTGGCGGCTTCCGCAAATGGCACCAGCTTGCGGATGGGCGAAGGCGGCATAATTCGGGCGCGTTCGGAAATTCCTGGCATGGTTGCACTCCTCTCATATTAAAAATTGAATATTGTAAATTTAATAATCACAATTATTTATGAATATAAGTCAGCCAATGGTCATACACCTGATGCTGACCGCGAACAATCTCGCCGTAAAGCGTGGCCAATTTTTGGGTGATTGCGCCGGGCTTGCCATCGCCGATGGCGTAGGTTTGCCAATCTGATTGGGGAATATCGCGATCCCGCGAATCAGTGATGCGGGAAATGGGCGTTACTTCCGCTGCTGTTCCGGTAAAAAATGCCTCGTCCGCGCCCAATAAATCGCTCACGGTGATCGGAGCGATTTCAGTGTTGTATCCCAAATTTTGGGCGATTTCCAAAATACTGGTTCGGGTAATGCCTTCCAGCACAGATTCGCTGCGGTCGTTGGTGCGCAGTGTATCGCCGTTAATAATGATGATATTTTCGCCCGGACCTTCGGAAACGCGATCTTCCAGATTCAAAAATATCGCTTCGTCAAACCCGCGTTTTCTGGCTTCAGTCGCAAATACGTTGGATTGCACATACAGCCCGCCGATTTTCACGGATGCATTGATCTGGCTCGGATGTAACCGTTTTTGCGGCAGCAGCAATGCATGAATCCCGTTTTGCAGCGACGCCTCGCCGAGGTAGCGTCCCCATTCCCAGCAGCCCACGGTCAGCTCTACCGGACAGGCTTTTGGCGTCAGTCCGAGATTGCCGTAACCGTAAAATAAATTGGGGCGAATATATGCGCTATCTAATTGATTTTTCTCAACTACCAGCCGGCATGCTTCCATGATTTCCGGATGAGAAAACGGCACTTTCATGTTGATGGCGTCGGCAGATTCGAAAAACCGGTCGATATGTTCTTTTAGCCGGAAAATGGCTGCGCCTTTGGGCGTTTTGTACGCGCGGATGCCTTCAAATACGGAACTTCCGTAATGCAAAACGTGCGCCATCGGATGGATGATTTGTTCTTGCCAGTCGTGAATTTTCCCGTTGTGCCAGTAACATGTTGCCCCGGGAAAGTGATCGTTAGAAATCATTTAACCTCCAGTTGTTTTGCTGATTCCGCAAATAAATTCTCAACAACGGAAATCATTTTCAGGTTAGCAAAGCATATTATTTTTTTATCGATATCAAGTCAAGCGGTTTTAACAAAAAGCAGTGCGATCCGTAAATATGGTTATTTTTTTCGATAAAATTTAATAACCGGAGGAATGAAATTTTGAAAACAATTGAATAAATTCGTCAATTTTTGATATATTTTCAGTGTTTCAATCGGTAAAACCGTATGGCTTTAAAAGGAACAAAATTGTTAATCAACAGTATTTTTGAAAAACATTGAAAAATGAGGTATCGAATGAAGACGTTTATAATTGCATTGCTGGCTATCGGTGTGGTTGCCTGCAATTCCGGCGAAAAAAAGCCGGCAGAAACAACCAAAACTACCGCTGAGGGCGAATTTGCTGTCCGCTTTGTGAACGGAAATTTTTCCGAAGCGCAGGCGCAGGCAAAATCCGCCGAAAAAATGATGCTGGTGGATGTGTTTGCCGATTGGTGCGTGCCCTGCAAAAAACTGGATAGAGCAGTTTTCAAAGATCCGGAATCGGGAAATTTTATTAACCATCATTTTGTCAGCGTAAAAATTGATGGCGAAAAAGGCGAAGGCCCGGAAATCATGGACCGGTTTAACATCACTGGTTATCCCACTATTCTGGTTCTGGATGCGGATGGTAACGAGATTGACCGCATCGTTGGGTTTGGTGAAAAACAAGAATTTTTGACCATTTTAAATGATTACATAAATGGCGTAAATACAATAGCTTATTGGCAGAAAAAAGCGGACGAAAATCCGGAAGATACGCAGGCACTGATCGTTGTTGCCGAAAAATTATGGGAAAAAAGCGATTTTGCCGCCGCCGTTCCGTATTACGAAAAGCTCGCATCCGTTACCAAAGATGACGAGCAATTGCAGGTTACCCAATTACGGTTGGCAGAATATGCACTCACAAATGATGATGTTCAGCCGTTCAAAAAATTGCTGGCCGGCAATACGCTTAATGAGGATTACCGGAAAAGAGCCAATCTGCGCATGTTGAGCTATTATCGCAAAAAAAGTGATCAAACCAACATTCTTAAAACGTATGATACGTTGATACAAGAAAATCCCGGCGATATTAGCTTGCTCAATAACTACTCATGGTATATTTTTGAAAATGAATTGACTGACAAATACGTGTTCGGTATTGAAATGGCACAAAAGGCTGTAAAAATTAATCCACAGGCAGATTACATTTGGGATACGCTGGCGCAATTACAGTTTGCAGCCGGAAATGTGGACGATGCGATCAAATCCATGAAAGAGGCGATTTCACTCAATCCGCAAGAAAATTCATACAAAGAATTACTCAATAAATACGAAGCTCAAAAATCCGCTGCGTAATGCATTGCAAAATTTTTAGTTTATCGAACGCCGGCTTATTCAGCCGGCGTTTTTTTTTTTCAGCCGTCAAAAGTGCTTCGTTGTTTTGTTAAAAATTGCGGATTTAGACCGGATTTCTGCCCGGACTTTTTTTTTCCAGTTGGTTTCGTGAATTTGCATCGCGCGTTTGCGGCAATGCTCGGCATTTTTTGTGTCGCCCAAACGGTCGTAAGCAATCGAAAGAGCTGTCCACGCCGGTTCGTAATACAAATCAATATTCAGGCATTGCTCAAATTCCTCGATGGCTTCTCGGAGAAATTCTTTTTCCAGCAGCTCGTTGCCTTCCGCATACAGCGATTGCAGGTCATTACGCTTTGCTTCGGTGATCACCTGAATCGGCTCATCCTGTTTTTCAACGATAAACGAACATGGCAGTTGCCGGGTAACTTTTTCCGCAACGCTGCCCAACAGCAACCGGGAAATGCCGACTCGTCCGGTGGAACCCATTATCAGCAAATCCGGTTTGTAACTGTCAATCGTTTCCAGAATGCTGGCGAAAGCCGGACCGCGTTTCAGCATGTGGTGCCACTGAATATTGAAGAAATCGAACTTCTCCAAAAATTCCAGAAACTGCTGCTGTTCCGTTTCGAAAATGTCATCCTGATCTTCTTCAAAAGCGATGCCGCCGATAAATCCGCCGGTTATCGGTTCAACAACATGGGTAACCAGCAATTCCGATTCAAAATTCCGTGCGAAATGAATGGCGTTTTGCAGTGCCTTTTCAGAAACTTCGGAAAAATCGACCGGGCAAATGATGCGCTGAATGCCTTTTTCCGGGTAATTTTTGACAACCCAAACCGGTTTCGCCGATTTCCGGACCACTTTTTGGGCGGTCAAGCCGAGCGGAAACGGCTCGTTTTTGGCAAAATCGCCGCTGCCGATGATCACCAGATTAACGTTGTAAAAATCCGCATATTTGATGATTTTGTCGAACGGAACGCCGTTGAGCACAAATTTGTGCGGTACTTTGATACCGTTCTGATGGAGGTCATAACCGATTTTTTCGAGTGCTTCGATCGCAGCAGATTTTACCATATTCAACGTCAGATCGGGCAGATGCCCGTTTTCGATAACGTGCAGCAAAAAAACCTGCGAACCGAGCGTTTTGGCAACATCGATGCACATCGATAGCGCCTGCGCCGATGATCGCGAAAAATCGGTCGCGAATAAAATATTCTTTAACAATTTCATTTCGCACCCCTTTCCGTTTAAATCTTGAACAATGCTTTGGCAAACGTCATGCACGAGTTGTGGCGTTTTACCGCCAAAACCGGCACGTTGGTGGTCTGGATCAGCCGTTCGGTGACGCTGCCCAACAAAATTGCCGCGCTGGGTGTGCGTCCCCGTGCACCGGTGATGATCAGATCGATATCATTTTGCCCGGCATAATGACGGATTACTGCCGCAGGATTATTGCCCAGCCGGTAGTGCATATGCACTTTGATATCGCCGAATTCGATTTTCCGGATAAATTCGCGGTAATCCGAAATGGCGTTATTTTTCATGATTTGCGCGAACTCCGTATGCGATTTTCCGGTGCGATGATAACCGGTTGGCACCGAATACACATTCAGTGCATGGATTTCCGGTAACCCGAACGCTTGCGCGAGGGCAATGCCCTGGCTGAGCGCATACGCCGAACACGGCGAAAAATCTACCGGCACCAACATGCGATCAACTTTCGGCGGAGAATTTACCGGAACAATCAGCACGGCGCAGGTTGCCTTGCGGGTGAGTTTGAGCGGGAGTTGCCGGGTTTCTTTTTCGTTGTGCTTCCGCCCCATGATGATCATATCAACATTTTTTTGTTGGGCGCGGCGCAGCAATTCATCGAGCGGGTTGCCTTCCACGACATCCACATCAATCATGTCCGGCAATTTTCTACCGGCGCTCTGTTTGATGGACGCCAGAATTTTATCTGCGGCGTATTCATCCGGCGGGCGCAACATGGTCGGGTAAGCCTTTGCGATTTTGGGAGGGATTGCAAGATTCCGCGTGACATGCATACAATACAGCCGTTCACCACCTGCCAGGCTAAAAACCATCGCCGCATAGGCGATTGTCGTGTGATCCATCTCGCTCAGGTTCAGACCAATGAGTATTTTTTTGTACTCGGACATGATCGAAACCTCCTGTTATAGGGTAGATTGATCTCTATATAAAAAGGGTAGGAGGGATGAACGGACAACTTATTGGCACAAATTACAGACGATCGACGGGTTGGCGGTTATCCCTCGGACCGCTGATATTCCATAACAGAAGTTCTCCAACAACTGCGTTTATAAATTCTGACAGCGACAACCGGGCGATCGCCGCTGTCGATATTTTCAACAAAAACAGATGTTTACGGCAAGGCTGTCATCGTGAACACCATTACAAACAGTGCCACTGTTTCGATCACACCCAAAACCATAATGTAGTTACCAAAGCCTTTACCGGTTTCCGCCAGTGCATCGGCCGCTTTTGCGCCGGCTTTGCCCTGCATGTAAGCAGATGCGCCCATTGCCAATCCGGCTGCCATTCCCAACACCATTTGGTAGGGATAGCTTTCCGGCGGCAAGTTCGCAGCCTGAATCGCGTTGCGTAAAATCATTCCGTAAATCGTTTGAGAAAGCGGTGCGCCCACAAACGCAACCAGAATAAAAGGTGCAGCCTTGTTTTGCGAAAATGCTTTTTTCCACGCGCCAACCGCAGCCATTCCAGCAAATCCGGTTCCGAAAGCGGAACCAATCGCGGCAAATGCCAGCGACAGGCTCATATCGCCTAAACCTTCTATCATTTTTAACTCTCCTTCATTTGGTTCAGTTCGCAAAAATTTTCCGAAAGATAATTTTTTTCGATCATTTAGCCGCAAACCGGCTCGAAAGCATTTAACGATGCCTGAATCATTGTTCTTTCTGTGATTCCCCGAACGGGCGATACGCTTTTCCCGACCACTGCATGCCCAAATGCCCGGAAAATTCCAGCATATTCAGCCGGATGCCATGCACGACCACCGCCATTAGCGCCAAAATAATGTTCAGCGCATGCCCGGCAAACAGCACTAGTGCTGCTAAAATGCCGCCGACAATTGTGCCCGCACCGATTGCGATGGCCATCTCGTTAAAACTTTGCGCAACGATAACCGTTGCCAGCCCCACCGCAAACAGCCGTATGTACGAAACCACATCCGAAAACGCGCTGATCATATCCAGAGGCAGGCTGGTAAGTGTTTGCAACATTCCTTTGAAAATATTTTTCTGGAAATTGCTGAACAGCAGCACCAGCAGTGCGCCGGAGGTGAGCAACATCAGCATGAAATCCGGCAGTGGATTGCCGAGCACCAGATTTCCGGCGAGAAAAAACAGCGCCCACAGCACGCCAATCCAGCCAAGTTGGGCAATCGCCTGCGGCGAATTGAGGCGGCTGAGTGCGACAGTCAGGTGCGCAATCGTGAGATGTACAACGCCGATCACAAAGCTGAGATACATGATAAATGTCTGATTTTCTGCAACATAGCTGTTTAATTGTTGAACAATCAAACTGCTTAAAACGGGCAATTTCGCGAAGGCCTCATATCCGAACCATGTGCCGGAAATAGCGCCCCAAATAACGGTGGCAATGCTCAACACTACCATCAGCACAAACGGCTCTCTTGGCGCATCGGGCATTTTCCGGCGAATGAAAAATGTGCAGATCAAAAAGATGATTCCGTATCCCGCATCGCCGATGAGCATGGCAAAAAAGAGGCTGAAAAACAATAAAAACCAGAAACTTACGTCAAATTCACGATAGCCGGGAATGGTGCCCATAAATTCAAAAACGGGATTGATAATCCGCAGCCATTTGGGAATTCGGATAAGTGTCGGCACGTCGTCCAACGCGTCCGGTTGTTCTACCAGATATGCCCAACCGGCGTTTTCGGCAGCTTTTTGCAGATTACCGGTTTCTGAAACCGGGCAAAATCCCTGCAGATACGCCACAGAATCGGCATTTGCCAGACTGCTTTTAACCGTTTCAAATTCCAGCCGCCGTGCCAGCGTTTGCCGAAAATCTGCCAGTTTTTCAGTTGCGCCGGCGTAACTCTCGAGCGTTTTTTGTTCCTCGGCAATTGCCGTTTTTGTTTCGCGAAGTTGTTTTTCGAGCGAATCGACATCCGTTTCCGGCAGAAAAACTTCCGGCAAATCCAGCCGCTCATCGGCGGATTCCGCAAAAAGCGCCAGATGGGCGATTTGTTTATTCTGTCTGGCGATCTGGATATTTTTGTCTGTCGGCAAATTTGCCAGCGCATCTTTTGGCGCAATGTAAAATCGAACGTAAACACCTGATTTTTCAAGCGTTTCCAGTGACGATTTCGAGATATGTCCCCACTCCTCGTACCACTGAAATTGGGTGGTTAATTCCTGCAATCTGCTTTCCAGCCGCATGATTTCCCGGCGGACGGTGAGCACATTTTGAACAATGTTTTCCGGTGAATCCGCTGGCGAACCGGCGTTTTTATCCAATGTTGAAATAATTTGCGTCGCTTCATCCAGCCGGGCGATCTCCGTTTCCAAAGCTGTTGCGCTGTCCGATGTGGTTTGCGGCAATTCCTGAACGTGCAAAATGCCCAAATCCCGTAAATTTTCGAGCGCGGCATCGCGATCTTTGGCGCTGACGATCAGGGTAATTTTGTCCATTTTGACAATCATTTTGCCTCCGCCGCCTGTTTTTTCTGGACAATTTTGGCTTTAGCGATTTTTCCGCGAACCACTTCGGCGGTCATCTGGTCGCCCAAAAAAATCTGGATAACCCGGATATTTTCCCGCGCCTGCGGGATTTTCACTTCCTCAAATAATTTGATACGCTGGATGGTCACGCGCAATTCTTCGCGCAGAATGTTGGTCTGCTCCGCCAAAACCCGGTGTTCCGCCCGTCGGGAAACTTGCGATTTTAGCACGTCGATGGCGCTATCTACCCACAATGGCGTGGTTTCCAGATCGTAATCGCTGATGCGGCAGCGCACATCGCGGAAAACCGGGATCGCTACACCGGCGATGTTGCTATGGTCGGTGATCACTTGCTCAATTTCAAACAGCGATTCCCATTCAACCGGTTCGCCGAAAACGGCTGCCCACTGACGAACCTGCCCGTCGGTTTGCTCGATCGCGCGGGTAACCTCGTCCATCTCGCTTTGCACCCGCTGGATTTCCTGCAGCAATTGGCGCTTTTTCAGCTCCAGCGTCGGCAAATAGCGCTGAAAACGCTTCAGGTCGTCTTTTTGCTTTTTGAGCTCGTTTTTGGTGTATTTGATTTTTGCCATGATAATTATTCTTCCGTTTGCGCGGTTTCCGCTGTTTTCGGCCAAAATTCTTCGATCAGATCGGAGCGCAGCCCGGTTTCGTCGGGATCAAAGCAATCGGCGAGAATTTGCCAGCCGCGATCCAGCGCCGCTTCCAGCGGAATATTCACGGACAAATCCATCATGTTCGCTTCGAACTGTTTGCCGTAGCTGAGCAATTTTTTATCCCAGTCGCTCATGCGGAAGCCCATCGCGCGTTTTTCTTCGGTGGTTTTGTAATCGGCGTAAAGCCGGATCATCCCGTCCATTATCGCACGGTGATCGTTCCGGGTTTTGCCGTTCACCAACTGTTTGAGCCGGCTGAGGGAGCCGAACGGCTCGATGTGCCCGCCGCGCAAATAAAATTGTCCCTCGGTGATGTAGCCGGTATTGTCCGGCACCGGATGGGTCACGTCATCGCCGGGCATGGTGGTTACCGCCAGCAATGTGATGGAGCCGGAGCCTTCGAAATCTACCGCTTTTTCGTAACGCGCGGCGAGCTGGCTGTACAAATCGCCGGGATAGCCGCGATTGGATGGCACCTGTTCCATCGTAATGGCGATTTCTTTCATCGCATCCGCGAAGTTGGTCATATCGGTGAGCAGCACCAGCACATCTTTGCCCTGCAGCGCGAACTTTTCCGCGACGGCGAGGCAGAGATCCGGCACCATCAATCCTTCCACAACCGGATCGGAAGCGGTGTTCACAAAAAATATCGAGCGATACAACGCGCCGCCGTTTTCCAGCGATTGCCGGAATCCCATATACTGGTCGTATTTCAGCTTGATACCGCCCAAAATGATCAGGTCAACTTCCGCCTGCAGTGCGATTCGCGCCAGCAATTCGTTATACGGCTCGCCGGAAACGGAGAAAATCGGGAGCTTTTGCGATTTCACCAACGAGTTGAAAACGTCGATCATCGGAATGTTGGTGCGGATCAAATCTTTCGGAATAATGCGCTTTACGGGATTCACGCTCGGTCCGGCAACCTCGATCAGCGATTCGTCGAGTGTCGGCCCGCCATCGCGGGGATTGCCCGCGCCGTCAAAAATCCGCCCGAGCAGATTTTCGGAGAACGTCACCTGCATCGGGTGACCGAGAAAGCGCACTTCGTCATTTACAGAAATGCCGCGTCCGCCGGCAAACACCTGCAGCGATACATTATCGTCTTCCAGTTTGATCACCTGCGCCAGCGATTTGCCCTGCGCCGTGCTGATTTCAGCCAATTCTTCGTAGGCAATACCCGCCGCTTTTACAGTGATGACGTTTCCGTTCACCTGATCAATTTTGGTATATATTTTTCGCATGAGTGGCAATCTCCCGTTTTTCAGGCGTTTTCTTCCAGATGCGACGCCAGCAACTCCTCGATCGCTTTTTCCTGTTTGCCGAATTCATCACTGTCGAATTTTTTGTAATTCCAGTCGATGAACAACTGCCGCAACCGGTTGAAAAATGTGCGGCAATCTTCTTTGCCGTCGAATGAAAATTCTTCTGTCAAAATTTGGTGAAGTTTATTAAAAACATGGGTTTGGCGTTCTTTCGAAGACGCCGCGTCCACATCGTCGAAGGCATTTTGCTGGAGGTAAACGCTGTCCAGAAATTCGCCTTTGAGGTAGGTTTCGAAATCTTCCAGCGATGTGCCTTCCTCGCCGACAACCATCATCATCTGGTTGATATCGTTGCTTTTGCGGAGGATTTCGCGGGAATCGTCGATTAGTTGATCGGCAATATGGCTATCGTATCGCGACCAGCTTTCCAGCGGATGAATGGAGGGATAGCGCCGGGCATTTGCGCGATCGCGCGATAATCCGAGAAATGCACCGACCACTTTTAGCGTTGCCTGCGTCACCGGTTCCTCAAAATTCCCGCCGGCGGGACTTACCGTTCCGCCGATGGTCAGGCTGCCGATGTTGCCGTCCGGCAATTCCACCAGACCGGCGCGTTCGTAAAATTCGGCAATCCGCGATTCCAGATAAGCGGGAAATGCTTCTTCGCCGGGAATTTCTTCCAATCGTCCGGAAAGTTCGCGCATCGCCTGCGCCCAGCGGGATGTGGAATCGGCCAGCAGCAGCACGTCCAGCCCCATCTGGCGATAGTATTCGCCGAGCGCCGCAGCCGTGTAAACGGACGCTTCGCGGGCGGCAACCGGCATGGAGCTGGTGTTGCAAATGATTATCGTTCGCTCCATCAGTGAGCGACCGGTGCGCGGATCGGTGAGTTCCGGGAATTCGCGGAGCAGTTCCACTACTTCGCCGGCACGCTCGCCGCAGGCTGCGACGATGACCACATCCACTTCCGCATAACGGCTGATGATGTGCTGCAACACGGTTTTCCCCGCGCCAAACGGTCCGGGCACGCAAAATGTGCCGCCTTTTGCCACGGGAATCAGCGTGTCGATGATGCGCACTTTGGTGCTCAGCGGTTCGACCGGCACAAATTTCTCGCGATATGCGGCGATGGGAATTTTCACCGCCCACGCGAAATTCATGGTAATATCGACGCTGCGGCCGCGGTCATCTTCGAGCGTTGCCATCACCTCGTCGATACTGTATTTTCCTGCTTTAGCAACGGATTTCACCGAAAAATCACCGGAAAACCCGAACGGCACCAAAATATTATGTTGAAAAATACCTTCCGGTACGTGCCCGACGGGCATTCCGGCGCGAACGGTATCGCCCGGTTTTGCCGTTGGCGTGAATTCCCATTTGTGCTGCGAATCCAGCGCCGGACGATCGACGCCGCGCGGCAGAAAAAAACCGAATTCCTCCGCCAAAACCGGCAACGGATTCTGCAATCCGTCATAAATTTGCCCGAGCAATCCCGGACCCAGTTGAACAGAAAGCAGTTGCCCGGAGAATTCAACTTCGTCACCAACGCGAACGCCTTTGGTGCTTTCGAAAACCTGCAAATTTGCCACGCCGTTGCTGATCCGCACGACCTCCGCTTTCAGCTTTTCCTCTGCTAATAAAATATATCCTACTTCATTCAACATCACTGCGCCGTTGAATGCAACCGTTATCATGTTGCCATTTATACCGGTAATTTTTCCCTTGTTGCCAATCATTTACTTTTCTCACTTAACAAGTTGTTTATTAACAGCTTCCGGAAAAAGAGAAACTAAATTTCCACGTTCGTTTGGCTGCGCTGTTGGTAAGTTTCGAAGCCTTTTTCTTTGTCGAACAGACTGAGCCGTTCGAGCAATTTGAGTTTCAGCGCGTAAATCACCAAAAAATCGATGTCGAAATGATGCCCGCTTTCCAGCGAATCCAGAAAATCCCATTGCAATCGAATGAGTTTTTGCTCGATTTCCAGCGGATTACCTTCTTTCAGAAAAGTTGCCGGGAGGTGCGCCGGTTTGTAATCGTGATTGGCGCGGCGTGCTTTTCGCCAATGGGCGATATCTTGCCGCAAATCCGCTTCGTACGCCCGAAATAGGCGGAATGCTGCGGAAGATTCCGACGCATCCCCATTTTCCGCGATGGAAAGCAGCAGTTGCCAATCGTTGCCTTTCACCCATTTTTGCGCCTCAGCAATAAAACCTGTCAGCCGAAGCGCCGGTTTTTCACCAAAAAAAAGAGTGGGCAATTGCGCAACCAGATAAAAATATTTATCCATCGGAGGCGTCCATAATTTTTTTCAACTGCGGATTGAGGAAAATTTTCAGCGCCTCGGTGATACTCTCATCGCTGAAATCGTAGGTCAGCGCATCTTCAGTTTTGTTGAGGCGAAAACCGCCGGTTAAATTCGGATTGATTTTTATGGTAATTGATTCATCCTTTTGGTGCTTTAAACGGGTTAGGAGCATGTCGTTTAATTCGGATGCATTTTTTTCCGAAAGGGAGATTTCGAACGCCCCGTCTGGTTTCCATTGGTTGACAATCTGTGCAATAATTGTGGTTAAAAATTCAGGACTGAGTTGGGTTTGCACTTCCCGGAGCAAAACGCGGTCGAACAATTTTCCGAGCTGTTCTTTTACCAGCAAACGGGTGTTTTGTGCAGCGTGCTTCAGTGCAGTTTCCCCATTTTCCTGAAATTTTTCGGCGTCGGTTTTTGCTTTTTCGCGGACGGCATCTGCTTCTTTTTGGGCATTTTCCACAATTGTGCGGGCTTTTTCGCGGGCTTCCTGCAATAGTTTATCTGCGGATTGCTGTGCTTCTTCAACACCATCCCGCTTTATTTTTTCAATCAAGTGATCCAGTTTAGCATCCATCTTTCGCGTTCTCCTTTTTGATGAACCATCGTTTGGCTACGGTGAATCATTGCTACTTGCTGCACGGCAACCGGAAAAAATAGCTGAGAAATTGGTAGTGTGAGTCAGAATGGGGTAAATACAACGGGGATATGAGTAAGGGTATTTTTACAACACTACCAAAAAATTAATGATCATTAATCTGCTGATCGAACAATATTTTTTAAGAAAATCTTCACAAATTATTTGAAACAAAATATGATAAATATAGCACTGAAATTCAACCATTTTATGGATTTTATACTAATCGATGTGAAATTTTGGGGTGAGCTACAGATATCCGACGTCGCTTTTTTCCACTTTTAAACAGAAAAATCGCGAGTGAATTTGTTAAAAATAACGGAACCCGGATTGTCTAAAAAAACAATGTCGGGTTCCTCAAGTCCGCAAAATATAACGCTCAAACGACGATAAATTCCCGACACCAAATTACTTGCCGCATCTGAAATTTGCCGCATAAACTATTGTTTATGTGGCTTTTGTGTTGCCAAATGTTCGGATCAGCTTTCCGGTATCGTGGCTGAATAATTTAACGGTCACTTCGTCGATCAGTGTTACTTCGTATTTGGTGCCATCGGGCAGAACAACAATAATCGCAACCGGTTTTTTAGCAACCAATTTTACGATGGCTTCAACCTTGTCATAACGTTCCATATCCGACCAGGCATACTCGATGGTTACATCCACATTTTTGTAAATCGGGTAACCTTCTTTGGTCGTATCCTGTTGGGCCCCCTGGGCATAGGCCGGATTAAATAAACACGTGCCAATTGCCAGGAAAATAAATGCAATGAAAAATATCGATTGTTTCATGACACAATCTCCTGTTTTACACGAAAAATTTGCACCGTTATTCGGGCAATTATCTAATTGCAAATTCGCACATTTTATGCAAGTGAAAAATGATACTTAATAGCTTTAAATATGATTTAGATCAGTTTGTTCGCTGATCCGCCTCATTGAACGACTATGATATAAATGCCTATTTTTCAAATGGTGTAATGTCACCAACAACATATCACGAAGGAGGTCTTATGAAACGCGACAGACTGCCTTTGGCAAAATGGACCTACCAGATTCCCGAAGGGGAAATTCGCAGATTACTCAAATATCAGGTCAAGTATTACTTTGGCGGCGGGTTACCCGGAGCCCTTCCCGTAGAAAAATTAGCCACAATTGTCCGGGATATCGGTGAAGATTTGCTTCGGGAAATTGGTAACGGGCAAACTGCAACCGCCAACCGGCTGTTCAATTATGCTAAATCTCCGGGATCGGACAGCTTGCGCAAACTATTGTTAAAACAATTGGTTAAGCGTCAGGAGCTGGCATTCGATCCGGAGAGTGATTTCGAGAAAATGCTCATTACTGCCGGCGCACAGCAGAGCATTTACGGGCTTCTGGATGCCACGGTTAATCCCGGTGATTACATCCTCTCTGCCGGTCCTAGCTATTTGGGATTTGTGACGCCTGCAGTAAAAATGGGCGGAAAAGTGGTGCTTTGCCCCAGCGATGAAAACGGATTAACGGTCGATGGGGTTGAGCGGGCTATCCGTGCTGTCAAAAAACAAAGCGGTGCAGCACCCAAAATGCTGTATGTGATCTCAGACAGCGATAACCCGAAAGGCACAACCCTGCCGTGGAACCGGCGCAAAGCGTTGTTTGATATCGCGGAAAAAGAAGGCATGCTCATCGTTGAGGATGCAGCTTACAAAGAAATCCAGTTTACCCGCCAACGGGTGAAGCCGATCAAATCGCTGGATGTGGACAACCGGCGCGTTGCCTACCTTTGCTCCACCAGCAAAGAAGCCGGCGTCCTGCGGCTCGGTTACAGCATTTTTCCGGATTATATTCGCCCGAATGTGGAAAAAGCCCGCGGATTTTATGATTTGTGCTCACCCACAATCACCCAGGAAATTGCCGAGCGGTATTACAGCCTGAATATCGATGAAATTTTAACCGACGTGCTGACCACCTACCGCAAACGCTGCACAACAATGACAGAAGCCGTCGGATTTTATTTTCCGAAAGGTGAACAAACACACCCGACCGGCGGATTTTTTGTGTGGTGGGAAGCCAGCCATCAACCGGATTTCGATGCCAAATTGTTTAACGAAACCATTGGTATTCCCAATGAAGTTCTGTTTGTACCATCCCGGGCGTTTTATCCGCCGGAAGGCTGGATTGTCGGGGCTGACGAAAAACTCCACGCTGTTGCCCCGCGAAACAACGGAATGCGGCTATCTTTTTCTGCTGTACCGCCCGAAAAAATTACCGAGGGAATTCAGCTGTTGGGCAGTTTGTTAAAATCGCATCTCAATTCATAACTGAAAAATGATTTAAAACAAGAAAAGACCGCAAGTTAACTTGCGGTCTTTTTCGTTTTTTTACCCGTAACCATGGAGGTGTTATTTACAATAATCCTGCAATTTGTTGCAGTTGAATCGGTTCCAGCAAGCGGATGCGTTTGTCATTTCTGTCAATCAGGTGCATTCGCCGAAAATCATTCATCAACCGGGACATGGTTTCGCTGGTTACGCCGGCAAAATCGGCTAATTCCTGTAACGTCAGCCGCACGTTGAGGTAGGACTCCGGATCTTGTCCGAACAAATTTTCCAGTTCCAGCAACATTTCCGCCACCCGTTCCCGGGCTTTTTTGCTGGCAAGCCGGTGCATTCGTTTTTCAGCGCATTTGATGTCTTCGCACATGCTGCGCAAAATATCGATAGAAAAATTGAAATTGCGCTCCAACAATCTTAACATTTCATCTTTGCTGATAAATGACGCAAAAACCGGTTCCAGTGCAATAGCGCTGGCATTGTAGCGGATATTTTTCAGATCGTCCAGCCCCAGCCAGTCACCCGCTTTTTTGAGCCGCACGATATGCGGTTTGCTGTATTTTCCCCGTCGCATAATTTTTACTTTACCTGCATGCAGTATATATATGCCCTGCATTTGAGTGCCTTCACGAAACAGGTATTCCCGACGTTGATATTGGAGCAATTGACCATCTGAAATGCCGATTGGTGCATTCATAGTTTGATCCACCTTATTTTCAACGATACTACTCATTCGATCCAAAATGCCAAAAATTGACGGCTAATAATTCATTCGTGGATAAATTATAGCCGAAAATCGGGGCAAAAAATGATCTTAATCAGCATTTTCTATGATATTAAAAAGGTTTGATGCAAATACGGAAGGACAATCAAACGGCAAAAAAAGCGACAATTGTTAATTTTTTTTAAGCGGATAACCCGTTTTTCACGGGTCAGACACTGTTCAATGCTGCACAACTATAGTTCTTGTAAACCTATAAAAAATAGTTGTTTAATCAAAATATTTTTATTCGTAAATGTTGGCAACCTGCGTCAGTTTTCGGTTTTGCAAAATTTTAATGGAACGCCCGTTTACTTCAATCAATCCTTCATGTTTGAATTCAGAGAGAAAACGGATCGCTGTTTCGGTGGTTGTGCCAACAAGATGGGCAAAATCCTCACGTTTCAGCCGAACATCGAGTGTTTCGCCATCATTTTCAACGCCAAAAACATCCTGCAGCACCAGCAGCGCCTCTGCCAGTCGTTCGCGAACCGGTTTTTGAGCCATCTCCGCCAACCGGCGTTCGGCAGATTTTAGTTCTTTGGATAGCCGGATCATCATCTGCATGGAAAGCTGACCGTTGCTGGTTAACAATTCCAGAAAAACGCTGCGGGGAATAAAGCAGATTAGCGAATCTTCCAGTGCGGCGGCAAATGAGGCATACAATTCGTTGCTGACAACCGAGCGATAACCCAAAATATCGCCATCTTTCGCCAGCCGGACGATTTGTTCATTGCCGGTGTGGTCAATTTTGTAAATTTTTACTTTGCCTTTGTGTATGCAAAAAACGCCGGACGGTCGTGTCCCCTCGAAAAAAATATGTTGGCCCCGTTTGTAGAAATTGCCGCCTTTGTTGTCGGAAATTTTATCCTGCTCATCGCAACTGAGCACGTTGAAAATCGAGCATGTTTGCGCATTACAATCCTTGCAACTGGGAATGACCGTTCTTTGCCTCATGATTTTCCTCTTAATTTTTCATTCAATATATTGCAAACAACCTGCCACTTTTTTCTTTCAACTTAAACAGTGTATTTACAATGATTTGGAATAGCTCCTTTCGTCATCATCCGTAAAAAGCACTGCCACACATTGGCGTTTTATCGCAAAAACGAAGGTTTAATATGATAAAAAACATATATTTACAGATATTATATCTTTGTGGCAAAATGCGGTTTTGTGGCAGGCGTTTGGAGCGATTTTCGGTTGTTTTTAAGTCAAATTAGCTTTTTATCAACAATTACCCTGATACAGATCATGTTTTGTGCTGATCTGCCTCATTTTTGCAAATGACCGTATTCCCTAAATTATTTTTGCGGATACCTGAAAAGGTTATGGCATGCCTGATTTGCAGTTGAAACTACCTTGCTGCAAAAGTGACGTGCCGGTTTGTCGAACAAACATTAATTTTTTCACAAACAGTGACGAAGGAGGTCAGTATGGATCTCACAACAAGATATATGGGATTGACGCTAAAAAACCCCATTGTCCCATCTGCCTCGCCGCTTTCTGCAAGTCTGGATATGGCTAAAAGACTGGAAGATGCGGGCGCATCCGCAATCGTGATGTATTCCCTTTTTGAAGAACAAATTATGCGTCATACGCAGGAGTTGGATTATTATCTGACAACTTATAACGAAAGTTATGCAGAGGCGAACAGCTATTTTCCTGAACCGGACAAATTTTTTAATTACGACGCCGATGGCTATTTGGAGCAATTGCATTTACTTAAAGAGTCGCTGGATATTCCGGTAATTGCCAGCCTTAACGGCGTTTCTGTGGGTGGCTGGATGAATCAAGCCAAAAAAATTGAGGAAGCCGGTGCAGACGGTTTGGAGCTGAACATTTATTATGTGCCAACAGATCCGACAATTAGCGGGTTGGAGGTTGAACGCATTTATCTCGACGATTTGACGCATGTAAAAAGCACTATCGATATTCCGGTGGCGGTGAAACTGAACCCGTATTTCAGCGCAATTGCCAATATGGCGATGAAACTGGACCAGGGCGGGGCAAATGCGCTGGTGCTGTTTAATCGTTTTTATCAGCCGGATATCGATTTGGAAGAACGGAATATTGTGCCGAATCTCAAACTCAGCCAATCGTATGATATCCGGTTGCCGCTGCGTTGGATCGCAATTTTATATGGCACGATAAACGCAAGCCTCGCGGCAAGTTCGGGTATTCATAACGCAGAAGATGCCCTAAAACTAATCATGGCCGGCGCAGATGTAACAATGTTGACATCCGTGATCTATAAAAAAGGTCCGGAGGTTATCAAAATTATGTTGGAAGAAATGCAGCAGTGGATGGACGAGCACGAAATAGGCTCGTTAAAAGAGATGAAAGGTTCGATGAGCTATTTGTCTGCGGCTGAGCCGGCGGCATTGGTTCGGGCGAACTACATCAAAACATTGCAAAGCATGAAATAATAGAGGTTAAATATGTTTGTGCCAGCCCTTTCCGATTCAAATGATCTGCGGAAGGGGAAACGGTTGCAACGAAAACACATCAACTTTGTGGTTGACGCGCTCGGATTTGCGCTGTTTACCTTTCTGATCGGAACAGGTTTTTTGTTGAGATACGCCCTGCCGCCCGGCAGCGGTGGCGAAGCCGGCAGCCACGGTGGCGAGCGTGTCGTGAAAGTGCTGTGGGGATTAACCCGGCATGAGTGGGGCAGTATTCATTTCTGGATATCTGTCGGGCTGATGGCTGCGATGGCGCTACATCTCATTTTGCACTGGCGCTGGATTGTCGCCATGGTTCAGGGCAGAGCCGCTTCGGGTTCCGGTATGCGCGTTGCCTTCGGCATTCTCGGCGCTGCCGGAATTATTTTTTTGGCAGCGCTCCCTCCGCTTTCTGATGTTCAGAAACTGACCTTCAATGAATTGCGCGATATGCGCAAAGCTGAAAGAGAATCGGCAAATCCTGCTGTATCGTCTCATAAAGCTGATCCAACACATCAACAAACAATTTCAAATAAAACACAACAACACATTGCGGATTCACAATCTATCGACACGGAAGTGGATGTTTTTACAGAAATTGACGGCTCTGCGACCATTGTATCCATTCACCAAAAATACGATGTGCCGATCGATTATCTGATCCGCAAATTAGGGGTAAACGCATCGGACGCGGAAATTCAACTTGGGCAATTGGGCAAAACCAACGGTTTTACAATGGTTCAGGTTCAGGAATTCGTGCGTCGGTATGCGGCAAAATCCCATCACTGATTTCTAAAAAAATAATTTGGAGGGCTCCAATGTCAACTGTCAAAATAAGACCTAAACCAGTGGTAATTCCCGAATTATGCAAAGGGTGCGGACGCTGCATCGATGCGTGCCCAAAGCATTGTTTTCATTACGGAACGGATATCAATCCGCTTTCCGGGTTGATCCCGGTTGAGGTGGATCTGGATATTTGCAACGGCTGCGGGCTGTGTTTCGAAGCCTGTCCCGAGCCGTTCGGGATGCAACAGATGTTCGATTCCCAAAAAGGGTATGAAAACGGCGAAGTTTACAAACCCGCCACCAATCACCGCGAAATGTTAAAACCGCACACCATTCCCGACGAAAGAATTCCGTTGCCGGAAATGCCGCCGCTATTTATCAAAGGCACTTACGCTGCCGCGATTGGCGCGTTGATGGCCGGCTGCCGCCATTTTTACGGCTATCCGATTACGCCATCCACCGAAGGTGCGGAGCTTATGGCAAAATTGCTGCCCAAAATGGACGGCGTGTTTGTGCAAGCCGTTAGCGAGGTTGCCACGGTAAATATGATGTATGGCTGCGGCGGAGCTGGTTTGCCGTGCATGACTTTTACATCGTCACCCGGATTTAGCCTGATGTTGGAAGGCATTTCGTACATGATCGGTGCGGAAGTGCCGGGCGTTTTTGTGAATATCATGCGCGGCGGTCCCGGATTGGGCAATATCGGCCCGGAACAATCGGATATCAAGTTGGTGTGCCGGGGATTGGGACACGGAAATACCCACGCCATTTCGCTGGCGGCATCTTCGCCGCAGGAAATGATGGAATTGAGCATTTTAGCGTTCGAGCTCGCGTTTAAATATCGCAATCCGGTGATTTTGCTCGGCGATGGTTACCTCGGGCAAATTTCCGGAAAAGTGAATTTACCGGAATATCTCGTAAAACCCGGACTGCCGGAATGGGCAGTTTTCGGCGATGCCGAACATCGCGGTAACCTTATTTGCTCCATTGCCATTTCCGAAGCGGAGCTGGAACAGCACAACCGCGATCTCAATCGCAAATACCGCGAAATGAGCGAAAACGAACAACGCGCCGATCTGTTCTGCTGTGACGATGCCGAAGTGCTGATTGTCGCGGCAAACACGCCCGCGCGAATGGCAAAAGGCGCGGTTCAGGCGTTGCGCGAAAAAGGTGTGAAAGCCGGATTGTTCCGCCCGATAACCATGTGGCCGTTCCCGATCGATTTTCTGGTGCCGCTGTTGGATCACGTTCAGGAAATTCTGGTGGTCGAAGCCAGCAACGGTCAACTGGAAGACGAGCTCCGGCTGGCGTTAAGCCACGCACATGTGCCGGATACGCCGTTTATCGATGACATCCGGCATTTTGGCGGCGTGCTGCCGCAGAAACAGGAAATCATCGATAAAGTGCTGCACACGTTTATTCCTGTTTCCAAATGAGCGAAAAACGGCTGCCGCAGTACCTAATTTATTGATGAAAAAACGAAAACATTCGCCGGATTTGATGCCGGCGGGAGGATATAAAATGAGCGTCTATTATGAAAAATTTTCCCGGCACGCCAGCGGACAGGGGCTAAAAGGGCAAACCACCCATTATTGCCCCGGTTGCGGTCACGGGTTGGCACATAATTATTTATCGGAAACCATCGAAGAACTGGATATTCAGGATCGCACTGTGGCCATTTCGCCGGTGGGTTGCAGCGTTTTCCTCTACTATTATATGGACGTCGGCAATACGCAGGCGGCACACGGTCGAGCTCCGGCAGTGGCGATCGGACACAAAACGGCGAATCCAAATTCCATCGTTATCAGCTATCAGGGCGATGGCGATTTGGCGTCGATCGGGCTTGCGGAAATTATGCAAGCGGCGCAAATGGGAATCCCGATAACCGTTATCTTTATCAATAATGCAACTTACGCGATGACCGGCGGACAGCTTGCGCCAACCACGCTCACCGGAATGAAAACCGCAACAACGCCATACGGTCGCGACCGCTTCACCGGACAACCGCTGAAAATGGCGGAACTGATCGCCCAACTGGAAGGCCCGGTTTATGTGGAACGCGTGGCGCTGTTTGATAACAAACAACGCAATCGCGCCAAAAAAGCGATCAAAAAAGCAGTGCAGATGCAGGTGGAAAATCGCGGATTTGCATTTGTGGAAGTGCTTTCCGAATGCCCGACACACCTGAAACTATCGCCGGCCGATTCCCAAAAATGGGTGAAAGAAAATATGGTGCCGGTGTTTCCGCTCGGTGTAAAAAAGGATGTGGAAACGGAACCGTGGTTCGATTTGAAACCGCCAAAATTCGATCCGCAACTGATGGTCGATAAAATTTGCTGGGACAAAGAAACGCCCGAAAAATTTGCCGAAAAATTCCCGGATCACATCGACAGCGAAGATATTTCGCTAAAACTGGCCGGTGCCGGCGGCGACGGTGCGCAAACGGCTGCATCGCTGATCGCCCGCTCCGCGGTGAACGAGGGATTCGACGCCACTCATATACCCAGCTACGGGCCGGAATCGCGCGGCGGCACATCGTACGCGGATGTGCACATCGCCAAAAGCGAAGTGCTTTCGCCGTCTGCTTTGCATCCGCATATTTTGCTGGCGTTCAACAGCCCCAGCATGATGAAATTTGGTCCGCAGGTTCGGGAAAACGGCATTATTATTTACGATAGCTCGGTTATTTCCGATTTGCCGGCGCTGGAAAAAGGGGTACGCGCTTTCGGCGTGCCGTTCTCACAAATTGCCAAAGACCTCGGCAAAGTGATGGTGAAAAATATTGTGGCGCTGGGCGCGTTGCAGGCGGTTACCCAAATGTTCCCGAAGGAAACATTTTTGAACACTGTCCGCAGTGCGCTGCACGATAAATGTGCCATGATTCCGTTGAACGAACAGGCTTTTGAATCCGGTCAGCAGTTTATCGCGAAATCGAAATTCAGCGAAAATTAATTTTTTCCGTTTCACCCGAAATCGATTTTTAAACCACAAAGTGCCATCCGAACCGGGTGGCACTTTTTTTTCAATCTGCTATTGCCGCTGCTTCTTTTTTCACCCGGATGCACAACCGTCCCTTCTCATCGGTCAGCGAGAAATAACAGGTGCCACAATTTACATAAGCATCATCTGTTGTTTCCGCAATTAACAGTTTGATTTTACGAAGCTTAACTGATTTTTTTTGATGATTTCGGTAGAAATGTGGCAGGTATTCAAAAAATAAAGACATGAAAAAAATACAGATAAGCTACTGTTTAATTTGTGTTTATGGATTCACAAAATATGTGGCAAATGTTTTGCTAACACATCAGGTGCTTTAACAATTAATGAGAAACAAAATGCAAAAAGAAACACATACTACACACAGCAGCATAAAAGACGACCTTGCAGGGTTAAACCCATGACACTATTTATTACATCTGTAACTGCTTTGGGCGGGTTAACCGTTCTCCTCGCGATCATCCTGATTTTTGCCAATAAAAAACTCTTCGTTTATGAAGATCCACGAATTGATGTTGTGGAGGATATGTTACCGCACGCCAATTGTGGTGCTTGCGGTTTTCCCGGCTGCCGCCCGTTTGCGGAAGCGTTGGTGAAAAGCGAAGCGTTGCCCGGAAAATGCACCGTCAGTTCCGATGAAGGGCGCGAAAGTATCGCCAAATATTTGGGCGTGGATGTCGGTTCGGCAGAAAAAATAGTTGCCCGGTTAGCTTGTGCCGGCGGCATCAACGTTGCCCGCAATCGCGCAAAATACGAAGGCATGAATTCCTGCCGTGCGGCTGCGGTGGTAACCGGCGGCGGCAAAGGCTGTTTTTGGGGATGTTTGGGACTCGCCGATTGCGAAGTTTCCTGCGATTTTGGCGCGATAACGATGAACAAATTTTCGCTGCCGGTGGTGGATGAAGCCAAATGCACTGCCTGCAACGACTGTGTGGAAGTTTGCCCGAAAGGGCTGTTTTCGTTGCAGCCAGCCAACCGCAGATTGTGGGTGGCCTGCAAAAACGAGGAATTCGGCGACGGCATTCTGGAGGATTGCGAAGTGGGCTGCACCGCCTGCGGACGCTGCGCAATGGATGCCCCCGGCGATCTCATCGTAATGAAAAATAACCTGCCACATGTTGATTATAGCAGAAATCACAACACCCGCGTGCCCATCGAGCGATGCCCGACCGGTGCCATCGTTTGGCTGGATAAAGAGAAAGGTCCCCAAAAGGGAAGGGAAAGCAAAAAAGTGATCCGCAAAGAAGCCATGCGTCCGGGAACAACATAATTGCAACGGCGCAGCCGCCAAAAAAATCGGCTGTATTTGATATAAATTATTGAAAAATAGATAGATAAATCCACTGATAATATTTCATAAGGATGGGAACCATGTTCAAAAAATCCAAAGAAAAACAAACGTTTAAATATCCGGGAACGCGTGCTGCGATGGATGGCAACACTGCCGCCATTATGTGCGAGCGGGAATCGACCGATGCTGCTGGCGCGTATCCCATCACGCCATCCACCCAAATGGGTGAATATTGGGCGGAAGAAACCGCAAAAGGGCACATTAATATATCTGACCGTCCGCTGATTTTTGTTGAGCCGGAAGGCGAACATGCTGCCGCAGCTGTAACCGCCGGTTTATCGATGACCGGATTGCGGGCATCAAACTTTTCCTCCGGACAGGGTATTGCCTACATGCACGAATCGCTGTATGCCGCGGTTGGCAAGCGCCTCACTTATGTGCTGAACATCGGCGCACGCGCCATGACCAAATCGACATTAAACGTGCACGCCGGTCACGATGATTACCACTGCGTGGACGATACCGGATTTTTCCAACTGTTCGCCAAAAATGCCCAGCAGGTTGCGGATTTGAACATCATTTCGCACCGTGTTGCGGAACTGGCGCTAACGCCCGGCATTATTGCGCAGGATGGATTTTTGACGACCCACCTCATCGAATCGCTGATGATTCCCGAACGCGAACTGATTGCCGAATACCTCGGTCGTCCGGATGATATTATTGATACGCCGACAGCCGCTCAGCGCATCATTTACGGCCCGCAACGCCGCCGCATTCCCGAACTGTGGGATGTGGACAATCCGGTGATGGCCGGCATCGTGCAAAACCAGGATTCGTATATGCAATCTGTTGCTGCACAACGTCCGTTCTTTTTCGATCACATTCAGCAATTGACTGATCAGGCGATGGAAGAATTCTACGCATTGACCGGCCGCGATTACCGACGGGTAATGACCTATCGCACGGAAGACGCGGATTATCTGATTCTCGGTCAGGGCAGCGTTGTTTCCAGCGCCGAAGTGGTTGCCGATTACCTGCGCGAAACCCGCGGACTGAAAGTGGGCGTGGTCAATATGGTCATGTTCCGTCCCTTCCCCGGCGATCTGCTCGGTGGCGTTCTCAAAGGTAAAAAAGGCGTTGCCGTTCTGGAACGACTCGACCAACCCTTGGCAGTAGACCTGCCGCTGATGCGCGAAATTCGCGCCACGGTCACCAAATGCCTCGAAAATGGTCAGGAAAAAGGCAAAAACCTGCCGTATCCCGAACTGGAAGTTTACAAATCATCCGCCGATGCACCGAAACTCTACTCCGGTTCATTCGGTATGGGCAGCCGCGATTTGCAGCCGGAAGGTCTGATCGGCACTATCGAAAACATGCTGCCGGACGGCAAACAGAAAAAATTATTCTACCTCGGCATTGATTTTATCCGCGAAACAGCGATGACGCCGAAACAGGAAATTTATCAGCAAACCATCGAAGAATCGTATCCGAAAGTGAAGGAACTGGCGATTCGCGGCAGCGAAAATCCCAACCTGATTCCTCCCGGCGGCATCACCATCCGTTTGCACTCTGTTGGCGGTTGGGGCATGGTAACCACCGGTAAAAACATGGCGATGACCTTGTTTGACCTGCTCGGCTATCACATCAAAGCCAATCCCAAATACGGTTCGGAGAAAAAAGGCCAGCCGACCACATTTTATCTCTCCGCAGCGCCGGAACCGATCCGCGTGAACTGCGAATATTACTTTGTGGACGTTGTGCTCTCGCCGGATCCGAACGTGTTCCATCATACCAACGCGCTTTCCGGATTGAAAAAAGGCGGCGTGTTCATTATCCAAAGCGAATACGAAAACGCAGACAAAGTGTGGTCGGAAATCCCGGTTCACTATCAGAAATTTATTGTTGATAACGATATTAAAATTTTCTACATCGACGCGTTCAAAATTGCCCGCGAAGAAGCATCCGATCCGGAATTGCAATTCCGGATGCAGGGTAACGCCTTCCAGGGCGCATTTTTCGCTGCATCACCGACCATGGAAAAAACCGGTTTGAGCGAAGAAACATTGTTCAAATCGATTGAAGAACAATTGAATTACAAATTCGGTGGCAAAGGTCGCCGGGTTGTGGAAGATAACTTGCGAGTTGTGCGTCGCGGATTTGACGAAGTGCACGAAATCACCAACAAAACCGTTGGTGCCGGTGTTGCTGCCAACGGCAACGGCAAAGCATCCAACGAACCCGCATTGCCGATGATGCTGAAACACATTCCGCAAAGCGAAGCGCCGACCACCGATATCCATCGTTTTTGGGAACAAACCGGCAGTTTTTATGCCCGTGGCATGGGTAACGATGTGATTACCGATCCGTTTATCGGGCTGAGCGTAATGCCGGCGGTCACCAGCGTTTTCCGCGATATGACCGGTATTCGTTTCAATCACCCGGAATGGGTGCCCGAAAATTGCACCGCTTGCGGCGATTGTTACACGGTTTGCCCGGATACGGCAATTCCCGGTTTGGTCAACGAAGTCGGCGAAGTGCTGGATACGGTCGTCAGCCGGGTGAAAAAAGCCGGTCACAGCGTCAAACACCTGCCCAAAGCCGTGCGCAAAATGGAAAGCAAACTGCACGAAATTCTCGGCGAAGCCTCGGAAAAAGACAACGTTCGCAAAATGATTTCGCAGGCGATCCAAAGCACGATTAAAGACAGCGGCCTGAGCGGCGACGAACGGTCGGAATTGCAAAAAGAATTCCAGTTGTTCGAAGAAATGCTGGGCGATTTCCAGTTCAGCATCACCCGTCCGTATTTCACGCTGTATGAAAAGAAACAGAAAAACAGCGGTGGATTGTTCAGCATCACTGTTAATCCGTATACCTGCAAAGGCTGTATGGAATGCGTTCAGGTATGTAACGACGACGCGTTGCGCGCTATCCCGCAGACCGGAACCACCGTCAAACGTATGCAGGATGAATGGGATTTCTGGATGGATCTGCCGAACTCGGCGAAAAAATTCTCCCGCATTGATGATCTGGAAGAAGGCGTTGGCGCACTGCAAACCCTGCTGATGGACAAAAAGAACTACACTGCATTCGCCAGCGGCGACGGTGCATGTTTGGGTTGCGGCGAGAAAACCGTGGTTCACCTGTTTGTCGCAACTGTGGAAGCGCTCATGCAGCCGCGCGTTGCCAAACATATCGAACGCATCGATGAACTGATTGGCAAACTGGAAAAACACATCCAGTTTAAACTCGTGCAAAATATGGATGTTAGCGATGCATCGGCAATGGGCAAAATAGTCGAAGAATTGCAAGATGGCGACATCACGCTTGCCGGTATTGCCAGCAAAATGGAAAAAATGCGCGGCAGCAACCCGATCGATCAGGATTGGTTGCGCCGGGTTACCCAGCTTATCGCCAAACTGAAAAACCTGAAATGGAAATATACCCAGGGCACGGTCGGCAAAGGCCGTTCAAATATGGGTATGCTCAACTCCACCGGTTGTACCTCAGTTTGGGGCGGCACCTATCCGTTCAACCCGTATCCGTTCCCGTGGGCAAACCACCTGTTCCAGGATGCCACATCGGTTGCGTTGGGTATTTTCGAAGGCCACATGGCTAAAATGGCGGAAGGCTTTAAAGCTGTTCGCATGGCGGAATTGGAACTTGAGGGCAAATTCAAAGCCGAAGAGCATGAAAATTATTTCCGTTATTTCAACTGGAAACAATTCAGCGATGCCGAATGGCTACTCTGCCCGCCGGTAGTTGCATTGGGTGGCGACGGTGCGATGTATGACATCGGATTCCAGAACCTTTCCCGCGCGTTGATGTCCGGCAAGCCGATTAAAATTGTGGTGGTGGATACGCAAGTATACTCCAACACGGGCGGACAAGCCTGTACCTCCGGCTTCTTCGGACAGGTTTCGGACATGGCGCAATACGGCAAAGCCATTCAGGGTAAACAGGAAATTCGTAAAGAAATCGGGCTGATTGGTATGGCGCACCGCACCTCGTATGTGATGCAGGCAACTGCCGCCAATCCCAACCACATGATCGAAGGATTTGTGCAGGGATTGATGGCTCGTCGTCCGGCACTGTTCAACCTGTATACGCCTTGCCAGCCGGAACACGGTATCGGCGACGATATGTCCGCACATCAGGCAAAACTGGCTGTGGAAAGCCGGGCGTATCCGTTGTTCCGTTACAATCCTGATAAAGGCAAAACGCCGCAGGAATGCTTCGAACTCGACGGAAACCCGGAAATGGACAAAATCTGGCCGAATTACACCCTCAATTATGTTGACGGTGGCCGCGAAAAAACGCTGGAAGTGCCGATGACGTTCGCCGATTTCGCACTGACCGAAGCACGTTTCCGGAAGCATTTCCGCAAAGTGCCGCAAGATGCATGGAATGAAAACATGGTTCCGTTCAGCGAATTTCTGGATATGGACAAAGACGAACGCGAAGGCAAAGTGCCGTTTATCTGGGCTGTGGATCGCAAAAAACACCTCAGCCGGGTGATGGTCGCCAGCGCGATTGTGGAATCCGCAGAAGATCGCCGTGATTTCTGGATCATGCTGAAAGCAATGGCCGGCGTTAAAGAAGCGGAAGCTCCGGCAGAAAATCTGGAAGAAAAGATTCGCAGAGAAGTTGTTGGCAACATTGCAGCCGGTTTGATGAAAATGGCCGGCGGCAGCGGCAACGGTTTTGAAGCTTTGGCAAACGGTTCTGCGGCATCCGTCGCACCTGCGGAAGCTGCACAGGCAACCAACGGGGAGCACATGTCTCCATGGATTGATACCGACGAATGCACCTCCTGCGATGAGTGCATCAAGCTGAATAACAAAATCTTTGCGTATAACGAGAACAAAAAAGCCTTTATCAAAGATCCCAACGCCGGTCCGTATCAGGATCTCGTGAAAGCGGCGGAAAAATGCACCGCGCAAGTGATCCACCCCGGACTGCCGGCAGATCGCTCCCAAAAGGACATCGAAAAATGGGTCAAACGGGCTGAAAAGTATAACTAAAGAAGCTAAACAGCGGGGCGGCCAAACCGGTCGCCCCAATTATTACGGAAACTGAAACGAACGACGAAATGTCTGTAAATACTAAATTTAAATCATTTCCTCACGGTGTTCATCCGCCGGAAGCGAAAACGGAAACCAGCGCAATGCCCATTCGCCGATTCCCGTTCGCACCGGTGATGATTATCCCGCTTTCGCAACACGCCGGTAAACCGGCAAAGCCCATTGTCAAGGAAGGGCAGGAAGTGGCACGCGGACAAAAAATTGCCGAACCGGACGGTTTTATGTCCGTTGCGATGCATGCACCGGCTTCCGGAACCATCAAACGGATCAACTGGGCGCCCGCTTCCAATGGCAAAATGGTGATGAGCATTTATCTCCAGCCGTTTCCCGCATCCGGACAGGATGTTGCGGAAGGCACGCCCTGCGATTGGAAAACCGCAACGCCATCCGAAATTCTGAACGCGATTCAGGATGCAGGCATCGTGGGGCTCGGCGGCGCCGCGTTCCCGACCCATGTGAAGTTAAAAATTCCCGAGGGGAAATCGGCGGATACGGTGATTATCAACGGCATCGAATGCGAACCGTTTCTCACCACAGATCACCGGGTGATGCTGGAGCAAACCGACGATATTTTTATGGGCATCCGCTATCTGATGAAAGTGACCGGTGTGCAGAAATGCATCATTGGCATTGAATCCAACAAACTGGATGCCGCCGAACGGCTGAGAAACGCGATTCCTGCTGACCTCGCCGGGAACACGACTGTTGAAGTTCTGACCGTAAAATATCCGCAGGGCGCAGAAAAAATGCTCATCAAAGCATTGCTGAATCGCGAAGTGCCATCCGGCGGTTTGCCGGTGGATGTGCAGGCGGTGGTTATCAACGTAGCCACGACTGCGGAAATCGGGCGATTACTGCCGCACGGTCGCGGTATTCAGGAACGCGTGATCACGATTACCGGTCCGGGCATTACCAAAAAAGGCAATTATTTGATTCCGATCGGCACGCCGCTGCGTTACGCGCTGGAGCAAGCCGGCGTGAAAGCGGATGTCAGCCGGGTTTTTCTCGGTGGCCCGATGATGGGGCAATCTGTTTCCAGTCTCGATATTCCGATCACCAAAGGCACATCCGGTGTGGTTGCGTTCACCGAAGCGGAAACAGCGAGCACTCAGCAAAAAGTATTTCCGTGCATCAAATGCGCTTATTGTGTGGATGCATGCCCGATTTTCCTCAATCCATCGCGGTTGGGGATGCTCGCCAAAAACGGCGATTACGAGAAAATGATGGAAGAGTACCACTTATTCGACTGTTTTGAGTGCGGCTCCTGTTCGTATGTCTGTCCGTCGCATATCCCGCTGGTGCAGTATTTTCGCATCGCCAAAGGCGTTTTGCGCGAGAAAAAGGCATCCTGATACGTTCAGTCGGGGCATGGCGTTGACATACCCAAATGGCGTTTACTTGCTCAACAAATAAAATAGGGTAGTTGAGCGGCGCCTCAATACAATTTTGATTCGGTAATAGCACAAAACGAAAAACTAATTATGAGCATCAACAAAACACTGGAAATACACACTTCACCGCATATCAGCAGCGGATCGAGCACCGATGTTATCATGCGCAATGTCGTTTTCGCGCTGCTGCCGGTTGCCGGATTTGCGATTTATGCATTCGGGTTGGTGGCGCTGTTATCGCTGACGATGGCAACGGCATCCGCTGTGCTGACAGAACATTTTTTGTGCAGATTTAACGGCAAAGAAAGCACAATCGGCGATTGGTCAGCCGCTATCACCGGATTGATTTACGGGTTGACCCTGCCGCCCGGGCTGCCGCTGTGGATGGTCGCGTTTGGTGGCATTATCGCAATTGCGCTGGGCAAATTTTTGTTCGGCGGACTTGGCATGAATATGTTCAACCCGGCGTTGGTAGGGCGGGCGTTTTTGCAGGCTGCTTTTCCGGTAGCGATAACCACCTGGCATCCCGTTTTTGCGGCAGATCGCTTTACATCGTTGCCCAGTTCAACATTCACATTTCCGTTTACCGTTCCGGTTTACGATGCAATTACCGGCGCAACGCCGCTTTCTGCAATGAAATTCGATCACCAGTTTGCCACGGCATACGATCTCGCTTTTGGATTGACCACCGGCTCACTCGGCGAAACCAGCGGACTAATTATTTTACTGGGTGGTATTTATCTGGCTGCCCGGAAAATGCTCAATTGGCGAATTCCGGCATCTATTTTTGTGACGGTGGCAGCGTTGAGCGGGGTATTTTATCTGATCAATCCGGAAATTTATCCTTCGCCAATGTTCATGTTGTTCTCCGGCGGATTGATGTATGGCGCTGTTTTTATGGCAACGGATATGGTAGCATCGCCGGTTACAACGCCTGGCGTAATTATTTACGGTGCAATTATCGGGCTGTTGGTGGTGGTAATCCGGCTGTGGGGCGGTTTGCCGGAAGGCGTGATGTATGCCATTTTGTTCGCCAATGCAGCGTCGCCACAAATTGACCGGTTGATTCAACCGAGGGTTTACGGCACAAAAAAAGTTGCCAAAAGGGCGTAAGCCAAATTTTATTGAAATTTAAAAATGCGATTAACTGCAGAATAAATAATAGGTTAAAACATGAGTCAACCAGACTTGCAAAACATGACGGATCAGCCAAACACCTGGCATATGTTGCGGGCGATGGGCGGCGTGGGAATTCTGTGTGCGGTTTTGATTGTGTTCACTTTTCAGGCGACACTCCCGGCAATCGAAACCAATAAAGCTGCTGCATTGGAAAAAGCTATTTTTGCCGTAATTCCTGGCGCTTCAACAAAAATTGCCTTTAAGCTGAATGAAAACAAACAGTTCGAAGAAGTTGAAAAAGCCGAAAAAGGGGTGCGTGTTGTTTACGCCGGATACAATGATCAAAATGAATTGGTTGGTGTTGCCATCGAAGCCAATGGTCAGGGATTTCAGGATATTATCCGGGTTATTTATGGCTACTCGCCCGAATCGCAAGCCATCATCGGGTTTCAGGTGCTCGAAAGCAAAGAAACACCGGGCTTGGGTGATAAGATCGAAAAAGATGAACATTTTCTGCAAAATTTTGACGGATTGGATATTTCTGTAACGGATGATCAAAATGCCATCAAAAATCCTATTGTGCCGGTCAAAAAAGGTGAAAAGGTGAATCCGTGGGAGATCGATTGCATTACCGGTGCAACCATTTCATCTAAAGCAGTAGCCAATTTGCTGCGCAATAATACCGGCGAATTAATTCCGTTGCTGGTCCAAAATATCGAAACATTGAAAAAAGCCAAAACCGCAACGGATTTATCCGCGGTTCAGCACTGAAAAACAATCAGGTAATGACATATGAATACATCGAAAGACACATCCACCCTTTCCACAGATGAATTTATCAAAGGGTTGTGGCGGGAAAACCCGGTATTTGTCCAGGTGTTGGGCATGTGCCCGACTCTCGCGGTTTCAAACTCCGCTATCAACGCGCTGGCAATGGGGCTGGCAACTACATTTGTTTTGTTGATGTCAAATATTCTGGTTTCTGCGTTGCGAAAATTCATCCCTAAACAGGTACGGATTGCAACCTACATTTTGATCATCGCGACATTCGTAACGATTGTTGAATTCGTTATTCAGGCGATCAGCCTGGATATTCACAAAGCATTGGGCGCGTTCATTTCGCTGATCGTGGTGAACTGCGTGATTTTGGGACGGGCAGAAGCTTTCGCATCCAAAAATACCATCGGCAACTCGGTGATGGACGGTTTGGGAATGGGACTTGGTTTCACCTTTGCGTTGTTGTGCCTCGGTGTTGTGCGCGAAATTTTGGGCAGCGGCAGCCTGTTTGGTTTCCCGGTTTTTGCGGAAAGTTTTGAACCGTGGATAGTCATGATTTTACCCGGCGGCGGATTTTTTACGCTCGGCGCATGGTTGCTCTTTTTTAACGCGATGAAAGAACGCAATGCCAAAAAACAAAAAGCAGAATTGGCAGCGAGCTAAATTTAAGGTTCATCGAAATTAAATTTTGAAAACATACAGGACATATCATGGTTGACGAATCGTTAGGTTATATTTTTCTAAATGCCTGTTTAATCAACAACTTCGTGCTGGCATATTTTCTCGGTATCTGCCCGTTTTTGGGGGTTTCCGGCAAAATTGAAACGGCTTCGCGAATGGGCGGCGCTGTCATTTTTGTGATGCTCGTCAGTTCCGTTTGTGCGTATGGCATCCACTCGCTGCTAATGGCGATCAACGCGCCATATTTGCAGTTGATTTCGTATATCGTGGTGATCGCTTCAACCGTGCAATTGGTGGAAATGATCATCAAAAAAATCAGCCCGGCGCTGTTTCGCGCATTGGGTATTTTTCTACCGCTGATTACCACCAACTGCGCCATTTTGGGGTTGGCACTGTTTCAAACCAGCAAAGGCTATAGTTTTGTGCAGTCCATCGTTTATGCGCTGGGTGCCGGCGTTGGATTCACATTGGCGCTGGTGCTGATGGCCGGCTTACGCGAAGAACTCGAATTGGCAGAAGTACCCAACGTCGTAAAAGGCACAGCGCTTACGCTGATGCTGGCGGGTATCCTCTCTTTAACGTTTATGGGTTTCGCCGGATTGGGCGGTTGATTTTTCAAAATGAACAATAATTAAACATGAGTTTTAAGTTATGATAATGCATTATTTGTTTGCGATTTTGGCAGTATTTGTAATGATGGGAATCTGGTTAATCGTGCAGAAAGCATGGCAAAAAAGCTTCTCCGATTATTCGACAGATGAGGACGCACTCGCCGGACGCGGTGGTTGCCAGGGCTGCAGTTGTTCGCTCATTTGCGAAAAAAAATTAACGGTAATCAATACAGAAAATGAATAAATCAAAATAACGATACCTAGCCCTCGTTAAATCTACGGAGGAAAGAAATGAAGAGTTTATCAGATTATAGTACCGAGAATCAATTCAAAGCCAAAATTAAAAAATCTACGCGCATCACGCCTTACGATACCGTTGAAGTGCGCGATTTGATTCTTGAAGTGAGCAACGGCGATGTGGAATTTGAAGCCGGTCAAAGTGTTGGCGTTCTGGTTCCCGGACCGCACGCCTATGGCAACGATGTGCATTTCCGGTTGTACACCATTGCGGATTTACCCAAAAAGTTGAAATCCGGTAAAACCGAGTTGAACCTCTGCGTCCGGCGTTGCAATTACATTGATGAATTCAGCGGCGAAGAATTTGCCGGTGTAGCATCAAATTATTTGTGCGAACGCGGCGTTGGGGAAGAAATCACCCTGTCCGGACCCTACGGATTGCCGTTCGAAGTGCCGGAAGATAAATCATCCAATCTGTTGATGATCGGGATGGGAACCGGTATTGCGCCGTTCCGGGCGTTCACCAAACATATTTACAACAATGTTGGCGATTGGAAAGGGCAAGTTCGTTTGTTCTACGGTGCCCGCACCGGTTTGGAACTGCTTTACATGAATGACAAAAACGACGATTTCGCCAATTATTACGATGAAGAAACCTTTAAAGCATTCAAAGCGCTCAGCCCGCGCCCGCATTGGGATGATCCGATTGCACTGGACTATGCGATCGAGGAACGCAGCAACGAAATTTGGAAGATGCTAAACGATTCAAAAACATATGTTTACATTGTTGGATCGGAAAAAATTCGCGAAGTGCTCGAATCTGTATTTTCGCGAATGGCGGGTTCCAAAGAAAAATGGCAACGTAAACATGCCGAACTGGTCGCCGGAAAA
This sequence comes from Calditrichia bacterium, assembly GCA_020634975.1. Classification (NCBI taxonomy): domain Bacteria; kingdom Pseudomonadati; phylum Calditrichota; class Calditrichia; species Calditrichia bacterium. Next base: position 97,041 of record JACKAQ010000005.1, read on the forward strand.
CGGTGGGCGGAAGTCCTGTATTAATCCAAAAATGTGAATCCAAAATTGCGTTATCAGCCTTCAGGATGCCTTCGCCATCGGCGTCTTCCTGAAGGCTTTTTTTATTTTGGCCGGAGAACTTTTTATCCAGCTTGCGCTTTAGTGCGGTGTCGCGTAAACTACCCACAAACTTAGAAAACGCTTGTTCAACAGCTGTTTTTGAATTTTATTTTTTGGGAGAAAACAGCTAAATTTTGTTATAAAACACTCATTTTACAGAAGGATCCAGCCATGAAAGATGCCATAAAAGGGCTTAAGCCGGAATTAATGTGGGAACATTTTTATCAAATCAGCCAGATCCCGCGCTGCTCCCGGCATGAGGACGCAGTGCGCCAATATGTGATCAGCGTTGCCGAACGCAACGGATTGAGCTACAAATCAGATCGTGTGAAAAATATCGTCATCAGCAAACCAGCAACCGCCGGCTGCGAAAAAGCGCCAATTGCCGTGCTGCAAAGCCACCTCGATATGGTTTGCGAAAAAAATAAAGATACCCAACACGATTTCAGCAAAGACCCGATTCGCCTGCTCCGCAAAGATGACTGGATTACCGCAGACGGCACCACCCTCGGCTCGGACAACGGCATCGGTGTGGCGGCGGCACTGGCAGTGCTGGAAAGCACCGATCTGGTGCATGGTCCGCTGGAATTCCTGTTCACCATCGACGAAGAAACCGGGCTAACCGGCGCCATCGAACTTGGCGATGATATGCTCGAAGGTCGTATTCTGATCAACATGGATTCCGAAGAAGACGGCGATATTTACATCGGTTGCGCGGGCGGGAAAGATACCGAACTGTTTATCGATCTCGAAAACGAAGCCGTGCCGGCAAATTATAGCGTCGTTCGCGTTCGTGTCGGCGGATTGCAGGGCGGGCACTCCGGTTTGCAAATTGATGCCGGACTTGGCAACGCCATCAAATTGATCACCCGGTTGTTGAAAGATGTAGATGATACGCTTTCGCTGCGGGTGATGCACCTCGATGGCGGCAGCAAACACAACGCAATCCCTCGCGAATGCGATGCAATTGTTGCGTTGCCCACCGCAAAACTGGGCGAGCTGAAAGCCGCCGCAGCCAAATATCAGGATATTTTCCGCGATGAATTAAAATTGACCGATGCCGGTGTTTTTGTTCAAATCGCCGAAAACGGTTTCGAAAAACCGGGTGAAATGCTCACCCAAAAACAGCACAACACCTTGCTGAATATGCTTTACGCCATGCCACATGGCGTTTTGGCGATGAGCCACGCCGTTCCCGGTTTGGTGGAAACATCCACAAATCTGGCAGTTGTCAAAACAAACGAAGAGAATATCAGCGTTTTAACCAGCCAACGCAGTTCTGTCGGTTCCAGCCTTTCCGGTATCGCGCAAAGTGTTTCGGCGCTCGGGCAATTGGCCGGCACCAGGATTCATCAGGGCGGCGGTTATCCTGCATGGCAACCCAATCCCGATTCCCAATTATTGCACATCGCAAAAGAAGTGTATCGCGAGCTGTTCAACACAGAAATTCATGTAAAAGCAATTCACGCCGGACTGGAATGCGGTATCATCGGCGATAAATATGACGGAATGGATATGATCTCGTTTGGCCCCACAATTCTGGGTGCGCACTCTCCGGATGAACGGGTGCAGATTTCCACGGTCGAAAAATTCTGGAAATATCTCGAAGGCATTTTAAATCATCTGGCGAAACAAAACAGCAATTAATCGAGGAAAAACAAATGTTTACGAAAGACACGCTTTCCGGAAAAAACATTCTGGTCACCGGTGGTGGCAGCGGATTGGGTTTGGCAATGGCAACCCATTTTGCCGAACACGGCGCAAATGTGGCGATCTGCGGTCGCACCGAAGAAAAGTTGAAAACCGCCGCCGCGCAAATAGGGGAGAAGGGCGGAAAAGTTGTTTACAAAACGGTTGATGTGCGCGATTACGAGGCTGTCGGAAAAATGATCGCCGAGCTTTCCGAAGAATTTGGTGAGCTGAACGGGCTGGTCAACAATGCGGCGGGTAATTTTTACTGCCCGTCGGAGGATCTCTCCGCCAACGGGTTCAAAACTGTGGTGGATATCGTGCTGCACGGCACGTTTAATTGCAGCCAGCATTTCGGCAAGAAATTGATTGAAAATAAAACCGGTGGCTCTATTTTGAACATCGTGACCACTTACACGGAAACCGGCTCCGCGTTTGTGCTGCCTTCCGCTTGCGCCAAAGCAGGCGTTTACGCGATGACCAACACATTGGCATTCGAATGGGCAACTTACGGTATTCGTGTAAATGCGATCGCACCTGGACCTTTTCCCACAGAAGGCGCATGGCAACGGTTGATGCCCAGTCCGGAAATTGAAAAACATTATCTCAAACGATTACCAACCGGACGTTTCGGGAAATCGGAAGAACTGGGAAATTTGGCAGTGTTCATGATGTCCGATATGTCGCCATATTTAACCGGCGAATGTGTGACAATTGACGGTGCGGAAAAGTTACAGGGCGGGCAGTTTAATTTTGTGGCGCAAATGATGCCGCGAGAGCAGCTAAAAGGCATGTTCGCGATGATTCGTCCGAAAAAATAGCGCTGTTATTTGCGCTGATCCAACTTTTTTTTCATCGCTTCTTCAATCAGCGGTGGCACAAAATATGAGATATCGCCTCCAAAAGAGGCGATTTCTTTTACAATGCTGGAGTTGAGGTAGGTATATTTTTCATGCGGCATCAAAAAAACGGTGGTGATGCCGTTGGACAGCCGCCGGTTGACCAGCGCCATCTGAAATTCATATTCAAAATCGGAAATCGCACGCAATCCGCGAATAATAGCTGTCGCGTTGACTCTTTTTGCATAATCAACAATCAATCCATCGAAACTTTCCACTTCCAAAACAGCTTTTGTGTCTAACTGATTTATCACTTCCCGAATGAGTTCGATGCGTTCGTCTGTGGGAAACAGCGGTGCTTTGGAGGTGTTTTTTCCGACCGTAACTACAATTTTATCAAATAGTTTCGTGGCGCGTTCCAAAACGTCGAGATGCCCATTGGTTATCGGATCGAAAGTCCCCGGATAGATTGCCGTTCTCATTCAACAATCCCTTTTCGGCTGAAAAAGCTGATGACCGTTCGGTCAAAATGTTTTTGGCGAAGCAATTCCCATTTATCGCTATTTACCGGGAGCTCTACCGTTTTTTCGCATTCCAACACAAATAATCCTGTTTCGCTGAGGTTGGTTTTTTTGAACATCATCGAAAACAGACGATCAAAATCGGCCCATTGATATGGCGGATCGGCAAAAACCAGGTCGAATGGCTGGCGATTGCTTTTCAAAAACATGAGCGAATCTTTTCGTAGAATTTTGAATGGCTCTTCCACTTTCAGAATGCCGATATTTCGGCGCAATACCCGCAAAGAAGACTGGGCGCTATCCACAAATGTCACATTGCTTGCGCCACGGCTCAACGATTCCAGCCCTAAACTGCCGGAGCCACAAAATAAATCAAGTGCAACGGATTCGTTAACAAACCCGCCGATAAGCTCAAAAATATACTCTTTGATTTTGTTTGTTGTTGGTCGGATGGATTGGTCTTTCGCAGACTGAAGTTGCCTGCCTTTGTACTTACCGGATATAATCCTCATAAAACTCTCGTATTTAAATTTGTATAAAATAGCGAATTATTTTCGTTCACTTTCGGCAAAAAACAGCATGCAAAGCGGGTGACATTCCCGGAACAATTCCATCGTTTACCAAGGTTGAAAAGTTAACAAATTGCAGCCGTATAACAAAAGGCTAAACAAAATTCATTTTGCCTTCCGTTGGCTCAGGAAAAGCGATACGAAAATAAATTAGGTTGGGAAAATGAACCACTCAAATTCCCGAAGGTGCCGATTTATGCGAATCGGCGCCCCGGATTGTGTATCAGAAACTTATCGAACCGGTGAATAAAATACCAGTTCCAGATTTGCAGTTACGGCGTTGCTGTTAATGGATGTAGCATTGGGTGTAAATAACGACATTTTTAGCAGGTTGACTGAGGGGAATTGTTTTGCCAAATCACCAATAAAAGCGGTAACGGATTTTTGTGTACCGCTGATCCGCACATAATAATTGGTTGCCGTTAACGTGCCCTGACGGGATTGATCGCCACGTTTCAAATATGTGATTCGTGTATTGTGCTGTTTGCCCAATGCTTTTGTTGTTGCGTCAAAATTCTGGTCGTTTAAAACGGTGTTAAAAGATTGCGCCTGCGGCGAACCGGATGTTTCGGATAACCGCATCGAGAAATTGGCGATCACTTTCGATCTTCCGGAAACCGTTGTTGCTTCGGTGCTTTCCAGTTTTGGTGAAATATTACCGCCCAACGTGCTTTTGAGGCTGGTGCTGTAGCGATTGGCGGCATCTCGCGAGTCCGCCAGAATGCTGGTGTAGGCGTATCCATCCGTAACCACCACCATTTGGTGGTTGCCGCCGGTTGCCCGCGATTCCAGCAAACGATTCGCAAGATTGATCCGATAGCTGTTTTCTGCCGAATTCAGGCGATATTGCGCAGCAATTTCCGGCGGAATATTGGATTGCGGCTGAGTAGGTGTTTCGGTTGCAACCGGTGTTTGTGTTTCAACGGTTTGCGGCACTGTTTCAGGTTGGGGCTCATCTCCGCCTGTTATCAGCGGTAAAACAGCATAATAGAGTATCGCAAGTAGCAATATAACAGCCGCTGCGATGCCCAGCATTTTTACCCAAGACCCCTTATTTTCATCTGTTTTTGGTGCAAAATCTTCATCGAAAGATTCCACATGTTCTTCGGTAGTTTTTAATGTTTTCGAAAATGAATCATCAACCGGTTCCGAGTCTATATCATCGATTGCAAATAGTTGGTTGTCGTCAACGGTTTCCTCCGGTCTGGGCTGGAATGTTTCTCGCTCGGATTCAAAAAAATCCAGCGATTCATCCAAAAGGGTTACGTCACTATCTGTTTTTGGGCCTGTAAATTCCGGTGCTTTTTGACCCTTCGGAATATCCAGTAAGTTGAGATTTATCATAGTTTTTCTCACATTTAAAGTGATAATGTGCGGATAGCATTTGTTAGCATGCTATCAATTTACATTATTGCATTTGCCAAAGGTTCGATAAAGCGATAGAGTTCGTCTTCCAGATTCTTTTCGTTCAAAATTATCTGCCAGTCGTTGACTTCCATTGGATTTAGGATTCGGGTAGTCGGAAGGTTTTCTGATTGCAGGGCATCTACCAGTTTTTCCCGGAGATGTGTGCCAAACAGGTAAATTTGGGAAATCGAATACAGCGGGAAATCTACCGAACCCGGACGTTGGATGTCGTCAACCATTGCAACAAAAAAATCGGTAAGTTGTTGATCATCCAGTTCATCAATTTTTTGCAGCGATTTCGTATACGGTTTGAAAGCATAATTCAAAAAATTGCTCTGTGCGGAAAGCGTAACTTCTACACCGTGTTCTGTAAAATTTGCCAGCATGGTTTCGCCAAGCATGTTAGGGTAAAGGCGGCGGAACAGTGCATCCAGCGCAAATGTATTCAGGTTGATCTGGGTCAGGCTCATTTTTGCATTTGCGGCAACATCGCGGAACAGGGCAAATAATTTTTTCCGGAAAGCGACTACCAGCCGTTCCTCCAGAAAATTATTTTCCCGGGAATATTGTGGCGTATAAATCAGGTAATCATCCAACGGCGAAACCAGTGTTTCAGATAGCTCGCTATGGATGATCTGCTCGTGCACAGCCTCTGGAACATATTGATCCAGCAACACTTTTTTAACCAGCCCGAAACGGGCAGGTAACAAAAATCGCACATTCTCGGTGGTCATTCCGTTTCTGCTGGCCAGCGATGTTAAACGATTGGCAATTTCGAGCGCAGCGGCGGGTTTGGTGAGGTTTTCGTAACTAATAACAAAGGGTAGTGGTGCTTCCACTACCCTTTTGATGTGTATAGACTGATCGGAATCTGCTTCTGCGAGCAGCCAAATGAGGTAATTATCTTGAAAACTTATGCTATTGACTAATTCTGCCATTCCAGCGTTTCTCCTGTTCCGTCGTCCGGCGGTTCAGTATCAACACAACCGTGTTAATTACAGTAAGTTATGATTTTGGCAAATATAAATTAGGATTTAAGCCCAATCTACATTTTTTTCATATTTTCGTAATTAACGCAGCAGAATTATGCAAAACTACTACTCAGCTTCCCAACTTTTCTGACCGTTTTCGATATACCCATGATTTTCATGAGATTTGCTGAAAACATAATGCACGGTTTCATTCTGTCCGTTGAGTGTTTCCAAAAGTGCTTTTTCAATTTCTTTTGCCGAGGCAACCATCTGGTCTGCATCTGCAGCATTGAAAGAGGATTTCATTTCTTCAATAATGCTGTACACGTTTTGGAAAGAGGCGGAAAATGACGGCACGTCACGCTTAACCCTGGCGGGAATTTTATTGTTGTTCTGAATCAGCGAATCCAATTGTTTGGTTTTGGTATCAAAATAATTCATTCGTTCCACCAGATCGCTGACATCTTTGGTTTTGATCCGTGCGGCCAATGTATCCATTGGATTAAGGATATCTTCGATAACCGGTTTCATCACGGAAAGGCGTTTTTCGTTATTCACTTTATCCACAAAATTTTTGAAATTGGTGACATAACGATAAAACTTAATGTTACCCAAATCCTTCATTTCTGCAGATACTTCTTTGATTCCCAACAAAATATCCGTGCTGTAGCGGCTCAATCGATATTCGTTTTTGGCGTCATCCATTACTTTGATGGTGCTATCCAACGAATTGTGGATCTGGTCGATATATTGCACAAACGGAATATTCATCAACGGCTGCGATGCGGATTTCAATTCATTTTGGAAGTTGTCCAGCAGATTCGGTGATTCAACTGTCAGGTTGGAGCTGCCTTCTTCGTAGCTAACCAGATATTTTTGCTCACCATCGAATACATCCGGATCGTAAAAATTGCTTTTATCCAGTTTCACCAGAATCGAATCGATTTCGTTAAGTTGCATAATACCGTTGTTTTCGGTTGTCAAGAAGTTGTCGGGTTCCAAAAATGTGTTGTACACTTTGCCGACGCCGGATTTGTATTTCTGGAGTGTATTAACATCCTGCTGGCGATTGAGTGTTGCTAATTCCGACATTGCGGTGTTGATACGATCGATAAATTTTTTCAAACGGTCAGCAACGCTGGAAACCTGCATGATATCGGTTTTTTTAATATCTTTGACCATATCGTTGATGAGCGAATATTGACCGGACCAATAGGACTGAACCCGATCCATTTCAATTTTGGGCAGATAAACCACCATTGAATCCACATAGCGTTGCGCCATTTGGGCAACATTTTGCAATTTGTACTCGTTCATGCGTTCCTGAAGTGTGCTGAGCGAATCGATATAATTACGCAATTTGCTGAAATTTGGGAATTCGGCTGATGCAGTAATTTTGTTCAGGTTTTCCACAACTTTGGCTTTGTGTTCCATAATGTTGTCGTGGCGCTCGAAATAACGGGTGTTAAATTCCAGATCACCACTGATTTCCCGCAGCGAACTGGAAATGGGAATCATCGCGCGAATGGTGGGAACATCCAGAATGCGGTTAACGCTGTCGTTGAGGACATGGGTCAGCCGACCAATTTTTTGACGCTGATTTAATGCGGAGTCAGATTTGATAAAATCAACAAGGTATTCCAGCGAATCTTCGGGCATGAAACGCTTTGTTTTGCCGTAGTAATACATCTGAGCTTCGTAAATCGAGTTCATGTTGTCGCGGCTGGTTTTTTCGAGATGTTGTTCTTCCGACCAAATTTTCCCGGGTAAAGATATCACCTGCCACAAAGCGAGCGCACACACTACAATCAATAATTTTAAAATGATTGATCCTTTGGCCGCCATGAGTTTCCTCCAATAATGATTATGTTAATCGGGGTTATCGCAATGGTTTAATTTCAAAAAATACAAAGCCTCCAATCGGGCAAGTTTAACAAAATATGCGGAAAATGTCAAACCCATTTTGAAAATTAAAATCCAAGTGATTTATTTTCTTTGAGTTGGGTGCGCTAAAAATCAGTGCTGAATTTCGTTGATAAACAGCTCAATCTGGTTAAAAATTTTCTGTTTTTCGCCGTCAACGGAAATTACGTGATACGAGTTTTCCAGCGTGAGTAACTTCTTTTTTGTCGATGAAATTTTGCCGGAAATATGGGCCAGATTTTCATAAGTGATCGTGTGATCGCGGCGGGAATGTACCAGCAAACAGGGTGCGTTTACGGCGGGCAACTCACCGTCCACATGCTCAATCAAATGCAAAAATTCTGTTAAACTGGTCAGAGGATAGTAGGGATAAGATGCACTTTTGGCTTTCGCCGCTTTATCGCGAATATCCGGTCCTTTGGATTTGTAATAAAAGCGCAACACCTGTTTGGCCAACGGCAGAAACGGTAGACGCCAGTCTTTCACGAAAATGGCAGCAGCCATGGTCACCAGCCCATCCACCGCAAAATTGGCGGCAACGTGCAACGCCAGTGCGCCACCCATCGATTGCCCGGCGACGATCACGGTTTTGTATTGTGATTTCATCGTCAGATAATATTGTTCCGCTGTTTCCAGCCAAGTTTTGAACGAAATGCCTTCCAGGTCATCCGGCTTTGTGCCGTGTCCGGGTATCAGCGGGACCCAAACTGCATAGCCTTTGCTGGCGAAATGATACGCTAAATCCCGCCCTTCGTATGGCGAGCCGGTAAATCCGTGAAAAAAAAGGATGCCAGTGTTGCCCTGATCGATAAAAATGGGTTCTGCCCCGTTCATCACTTCCGGCGGTGTTGCCGGAAGTTGTGGCAAAGTTTGTTCAGGCATGAACGCGTTGCTCCTGCATTTTCAATAAGTATTCGGCAATTTGGACAGCATTTGTGGCGGCGCCTTTGCGCAGATTATCGCTGACAACCCACAGGTTCAGCCCGTTTTCGATGGATGGATCACGGCGGATCCGCCCGACGAAAACCTCATCGCGATTGTGGGCGAAGCGGGGGAGCGGATAGTGATTGTGCTTCGGGTCATCCTGCAAAATAATACCGGGGAAAACGCCCAGCACTTCGCGAACTTCTTCCAGCGAGAACGGCTTTTCCGTTTCGATATTCACCGATTCCGAATGCCCGCCGATCACCGGCACCCGAACGCAGGTCGCGCTAATCTTTATGCTGTCATCACCCAAAATTTTTCGGGTTTCGTTGACCATTTTCATTTCTTCTTTGGTGTAGCCATCTTCATAAAAAACATCGATATGCGGCAGGCAATTGTATGCGATGGGATGCGGATACGCACCCACATTTTTTTTGCCGCCGTTGTGCAATTCATCTTCCAACTGGTCGACAGCTTTTTTGCCGCTGCCGGTTACGCCCTGATAGGTGGAAACCACAATTCGGCGAATGCCGAACGCATCGTAAAGCGGTTTGAGCGCCACCACCATTTGGATGGTTGAGCAGTTCGGGTTGGCAATAATGCCCTGATGTGCGGTAATTGTCTCCGGATTCACTTCCGGCACTACCAGCGGAACATCCGCATGCATGCGCCATGCGCTGGAATTGTCGATCACAATTGCACCGGCTGCGGCAGCCGGTTTTGCCCATTCGCTGCTGACGCTGCCACCGGCGGAAAAAAGCGCGTAAGTTACGCCATCAAAAACAGTGCTGCTCAGCGGTTGCACGGTAACGGGTTTTCCGCGAAAAGTCACCTGCTTTCCGGCGGAGCGTTCCGACGCCACCGGCACCAGTTCCGACACTGGGAAGTTGCGTTCTTCCAGAACCTGAATCATCTTTTGACCGACCAAACCGGTCGCTCCGACAACCGCAACGCGAACATTTTTCATAATAAAATTCTCCATCTAAAACGGTTAAAATAAACGCACTTAGGCGTTGGCTTTCGGATGGGACCTCCGGTAACCGTTTTTTTCGTGGCTAAAAATCCAAAATTTTTGGATGTAATGCAAGGATGATTTGTTCGTAAACGAATTCTGCAAAGTTCAATTTTGGATTTATCCGGCAGTGGGCGCATATTTACACATTCGGGTGTTTTTTGATATTTGAATGTAAATTGTGACGTGCATTGCGATTAAAAGGAATTATTTTGGATATGTTTAAACGCCCATTCAGGAAAAATTATTGCCGGAGTGCAACCGATGAAAGCCCATGTTTGCCAAAATCATACAGACAGGATCACCAAAACCCGCTGCTATCGCTGCAAAACGTATATTTGCACAGATTGCATTTTGCATCTGGATCGCCATTATTTTTGCAGCAAAAAATGCTTTTGGCTAAACCGTTGGGATGAATTTTGGCAAAACCTGTCCAAACGAAAACTGGAGCTGCTCGCCGGCTGGAATGTGTTGCTAACGCTTGCGTTGATCGGCGCTTTTCTGCTGATCTGGCGTGGTGCGGGACATGCGGATTCCGTTGAAAATAATGAGACTGAAGTATCGGAAAATCAACCGTTTATGCTGGCTGCGCCGCTCGATTCGCTCAAAAAAATCAGTGGCGATATTTTCACAGAAAACAGCACTTCCAGCGAATACACACTAAGCCTGAAAGTGCAGCGCGGCTGGATTATCAACATCTGGCGAAATGACTGGCCGGTAGTCAGCGAGATTGCCACGAAAGACAGTAATCGCCAGTTTGTCATTCCGCTAACCTACGATGTGAACGATATCCGCGTGGGCGTTTGGAACAACCGGCAGCAATTGGCAATGGATCGCCAGTTTCAGGTCATATACCGGAGCATGATGGTAGAAACGCTAAACCGTTCAGTTGCCCGGGGAAATCCGGTACAGCGGCGGGTGTCGCTCACGTTCGACGGCGGATCGCTGAATACCGGCGCAACGGAAATTCTCGATATTTTGGCGGAAAACGACATCCGCACCACGGTTTTTCTCACCGGACAATTTGTTGAAAAATACCCGGATTTGGTGAACCGCATTTTGGCAGACGGGCACGAAATCGGGAATCACACATACAATCACCCGCATCTCACGCAATACGACAGTCTGAAAAAACATATCACCGCACCGGAGGTAACGCGGGAATTTTTGCAGCACCAGCTTCGCCGGACGGACAGCCTGTTTTTCGCGCTCACCGGCAAAAAAATGCAGCCGTACTGGCGTGCGCCATTCGGCGAAATTAATCCGGATATCATCAAATGGGCTGCAGAAGTTGGGTATATGCATATTTACTGGAGTCGCGGACTGGACACGCGGGACTGGATTTCTGATCCCTCGACACTTGGATTTCAAACGCCATCGGAAGCTTATTTCAAAATCATCGAAAAAGACAACGCCCGCAGCGAACTCAACGGCGGCATCGTGCTGATGCATCTCGGCACCGAGCGTGAAACAGAGCCGATGTACAGCATGCTTCCCGGGCTGATTCGCGATTTAAAAGATCGCAACTTCGAAATCGTCAGCATTTCAAAATTATTAAATCCCTGAACATTTTGTGAAAATTATGGTTTATATTCTTGCATGCGTATTCCGCGCAGCGAATCAGATGTTTCACAGATGTAACGGGTAAGGACGTACAGTTTTTCAATGGAAAATAAAGAACCAAAACAGCCACATCGCATCCACTTTTCAAAGCCGCCGAGCTGGTTGTTCTATACATTTATTATTACGTTTTCCGTGCTTCTGATTTTTTTTCTGGTGTGGCGATACACGCCGGTAAAAGATGAGGTAGAGGCGCGGATTATCCGCCAGTTGCAGCCGTATCTGGGCGAGTCGTTTTACATCACCGATTTTTCGATCGGCTCGGATAATCTCTCCTTTTACAACGTTCGCGCGGCCAATCCGGGTGCCGGATTCTCGGTTGAATTTGCGGAAATCCGTTTCAGCTTTGCGCCCTCCAAATTGCTCACGTACAATTTTGATCCCGTCAAAACCATCAACAACGTAAAGCTGATTCGCCCGCAGGTAACATTATATTACAGCGATGAACCGCGACAAATTAATCCCGATTTATCGCTGGAAAAAGTGTTCGAAGAAATCATCACCAACATCAAAAAATTTCCGGAAATCGATCACGTAAAAATTCGCGATGGCAGTGTTGTGCTGCAAATGCCCTGGCAAACCACGCTAGCGGAAAAGCAAATTCCGCTGTTCAGTGGATTGAACGGGCGGCTGGATTACCTCGCCAGCAACGAAGAAGTAACGCTGGCACTCGATGGCGAGCTGCTCGGCACGGAAAATTCCGGCATCAAATTAACCGGTTATGTGGATTTCGGATTCAAACGTTGGGAAGCAACAGTTGATTTTCTGGAAAGTTATGTGACATCCAACCTTCCGTTCTGGAAAATCAATTTCTGGCAAATTGAAAACGCCCGGCTCAGTGGCAGCGTGCAGGTAATCAACGAACATTTTGATATGGACAGCCTGATGTTTAACGGCGATGTGCAGGTGAAAGATATGCGCATGGCCATTTACAATCAGCACACCGAAATTGATAGTTTTTATCTGCGGTTCGAAGGGCAGGATGTGCTGATCGATACATTCGATTGCCGGATTGAGGACGGACGCGCCCGTTTCGGCGGGATGTTGTATAACGTGCTCCATCCGGAAGCGGACTGGCGACTGTCGGTTTGGGATTTTTCCGCGAGCCATCTAAAGCAATCGCATAGCATATTTGAATATGCATACGAAGGAAAAGTTGCCGGAAACGCCCATTTTTCCGGTCCGATCAAAACAATGGATATTCACGCGGAAGCGCGTTGCCCGGACCTGCTTTACGCCGTGGTACCGTTCAACACAGTCCGGACGCGGCTGGATTACAATGTTCGCGAGAAAATTTTGCGGTTCCCGTATTTGCGGGCGGATTTTTTTGAATTCCGAACACAAGGCACCGGTTACGTCAATTTTAATACTGATACGCTCAGCCTCGATCTCGCATCGGACATCGAAGTGCCTGACGATTATTTCAACTGGATGACTGGTTTGAACAACGGCAAAGTGTTGGTGGATACCGATTTTTACGGCAATTTTCGCCAGAAAGATTTTCGCGGCGGATTCGTTTATCAGGGCGTTGGTGTGGATACGCTGCTGGCGATCGGGCGCGGACCGTTTACGCTGGATGACCAGTTGCTGCGCTTCAACGTCCGAACGGATGATGTGGACGACGATTTTCAGCTGAGCGGTGTGATCCACAAATTATTCAGCGGCCCGCAAATCGAAATTCTCGATTTCAACGATTTCCCGATGTCGCAGCTCAGCTACAATCCGGTGGTGAAATCTTTTCTGGACAAACGGCACATCCACATGTTTTTTTCCGGTCCGTATTATTCGCTGGCAACCAAAGCCAAGCTCGTTCCCGAAGATGATCAGTTGCGCCAGATTGTGATGGCGTTCGGTAACATCACCGATATTTTTCTGGATAACCAACGCTATCGAGGAAAATTCCGCGTCAACAGCGAGCCGAAAGAAATCAACGGCGATTTCGATGTGGCATTCGATGTTTCCGGCGTAAATATTCGCGTTAACGCGCCGGATGTTTTGCAGGCAAATGTGTTTCAGGGTTCCAAATCCGATTCGCCGTACACCGGCACCGTGAAGCTGGAAAAATTCAGTCTGCAGGATTATCTCGCCAACAGTCCCGAGTGGTCCAATGTATTGCAGGAAGGCAATTTGCAGGGTGAACTGCGCATTGATGGCACCGTTGAAAATCCCGGGTTGCGGTTCAATCTGGGCGTTCAGGATTTGGTGGTTAACGGCGTTGGTTATTACAACGCAATCGTGGATGGCGCATTTAACAATCACCGGCTCGATTTCAGTGATTTGTGGGTGCGGTTGAACAGCGATACTGTCGCCAACGCACTGCTCAGTTGGGATGCCGTTTCGGACAGTTTGTCGTTCCGGATGAATGGCAGTAATCTGGAAAGCAATTTTTTGGCGGAAACCATTTTTGGCGATCCCGATGTGATTGACGGCTCGCTATCTTATGCAATAAAAGCAAATGGATTGTTGGCGCAGCCGCAGTTAACGGGATCGCTGCATATCGGCGAAGGGCATTTGCTGGATGAAAACGTGTTTCACGGCATCGAACTGGCGGTGGCGGATTCGCTCATCGAGGGCGGTAATTTTTGGCAAATTGATCACCACATCGTCAATGTCCGGCGATTTTTGTATCACAATCGCGATGCGTATGATGTGAACGTTGCCGGATTTATCGGCATTCAGGAATACGCCCCGATGGATTTGAAAGTGAATGCGCGCGGCAACGTGCTGGCAGAATTACCGCAAATTTTACCGTATTTTATCGATCCGAAAACCGACGGCAAGCTTTACGCCCGCATCGTCGGTTCGCGCGGAAACCCGCTACTCGATGAAATTGATCTCCAGGTTTACGATGGCAGCATGGCGTTCGATGGCGTTGTTCCGCCGATCACCAATTTGAAAGTGGATGTAAAGCTTTCGGAAAATGATAATTTTATTCACATCCGCAATATTGAAGCGCTGGTTCAGGGACGCCGCGCCAGAATTTACAACCAGCCGTCGGTGACCACCACAGACGGGCAGGTGCTGGAGCCGTGGTTTTTTGAAGATGTCGGGCTGAATTTGGGCGTGCTGTCGCTGGAAACGGCGGAAAACGGCATTCCGCTGCACTTTCCGGGAATGATGGAAGAAGGTGATATCGGCTTTTTTACCGCATCAGGCAGGTTGCCCGGCGAGGCGTTTTATTTTGCCGGACCACCGGATTTACCGCTGTGTCGCGGCACAACCCAGCTCTTTAATTGTCGGGTAACTTTCCCGTTTATCGGGATGTACGACGAATCGGGCGAATATGTTTATGATGAAAATGACCGCGTTATCGAATTTATGATGAACATGCGCTGGGATATGAAATCGTTGCCCGGCAACAACAATCGCTATTTTGTGAGCATTCCCGGTTACGTTGGCGAAGTGTTTATGGATTTGAATATCGATAACAATTCCGAAGGTTTTGTTTACACCGGACGGTTGATTGATGAATCGTTCCGGGTGGATGGCAGTGTAGAATCTTCCCGTGGACGAGTGGAATATCTCGATGTGAATTTCCGGGTGGAGCGATTTGGCGCAGAGTTCAACGTTTACGAAATTTATCCGGAAGTTTACGGCACAGCGTACACCACCGTTCGAACGGAAGAATATGATCCCGTTTTTGGCGTCACCGGCGGCGATACATCGGCTGCGGCCATCGGCGGGGAAAGTGTCCCGCGCGACATCCTCCTAAAATTATACGTTACCGATCCGGTCACCGGAAAAGAAGTGTCCAAAGGTCGCTGGGAGGATTTCCGATTTAAGCTGATTTCCCGGGAAAATCCCTATGGCGAAACGCAGGAACAGTTGCTGGCCAGCCTCGGTTACAGCTTTCGCAACCTGCAATACAAAGCCGGAGAAGTGGGATTAACGCTCACCCAAAATTTCCTGATCCGCCCGCTGTTCCGCCCGATCGAACGGCAGTTGGAGCGCAAACTCAAGCTGGATTATGTGCGGGTTCGCTCCAATTTTGCATCGTATTTGCTGTATCTCAGTTTTCAGGATCGAACCAAAATTTTCAATCGACCCACGTTTTTGTTGGTGAACAACAATCTCGATCCGGCGTTACAATTGTTACAAAGTTCGGAACTTACGCTCGGCAAATATGTTCTAAAGGACGTGTATATGTCTTACACCGGACAGTTGGTTGCCGGCGTTGACGACTCCAAACTGGGCGTCAACCACACGCTTGGTGTGGAATATCGCCTGCTTTACAACTGGCTGCTGGAAGTGGAAATGAGCAAATTCCAGTTCGATCCGTTTTACAATATAGATAACTCACGTGATCTCAGTCGCGATTTCAGAATTCGCCTGCGCCGGTCGATCACTTTTTAGAAAATTATATTTTTTTTGCATGATAAGTTACGAAAAAACAACAACTAAAATAGCCGCCCCAAAAGACGCTCCCATTTTGACAACCATTAGCCACGCCGCAAAAATGCACTGGAATTATCCGCCGGAGTGGATGGATTTGTGGAAAAATGATCTGGTAATTTCCGCTGAATATATCCGTAAACATTCGGTGATGAAGCTGGTTGCCGGTGATGAAATCGCCGGATTTTGCGCCATCGAATCCGCCGAAAACAGTTATGAAATTACCCATCTTTGGATTCATCCGAAATTTATCGGAAACGGATTTGGAACAAAATTATTAAACGAAACTATAATGGCTGTTGTAAAACCGGGTGCAACGATTTATGTGGTTGCGGATCCGAATGCGGAAGCTTTCTATCGTCGAATGGCATTTGAAACCGTTGGTAAAACGGAAAGCCTTCCCAAAGGTCGATTTCTACCGGTAATGCAAAAAATTTACCGGGCTACCGGCGACGCATGAATGTAACTTGTGATTTTTGTTTTGGAAAAATTAAGGAAATCGATTAATTTGAAAGTCTGTGTACTAAAACATAAAATTGGTCTATTCAATATGAATTTTCGAGAACGCTGGAAACATTTTTTAATCATTTTCGCATGTGTTGCGGTAGCTGGAATATCTACTGCTCATGCGCAGCAAACACAGCAATTCCGCATTAATACTATCAAAATCGAGGGAAATGAAACCGCAGACAGCACCCTCATTTTGCTCAACAGTGGTCTGATACGAAGCAGTTACGTTTCGGGTGATAATATTCAACGGGCGATCCGAAATTTGTGGCAGTTGAATATTTTTTCCAACGTTCAGGTGTTGGCAGAACGCCAGTCCGGAAATAATATCGATCTGATCATCCGCGTTGAGGAATATCCGCGATTGGAAGGTTGGACCGTCGTCGGAAACGATAAGCTGAAGAAAAAAGAAATCGATAAAGAGATCGGTTTTTACCGGGGAATGGTGTTCACGCCGTTTGCGGTGTATAAAGCCCAGCGCGATCTCGTCAAAAAATATAAGGATGAAGGCTATTTGCTGGCAACGGTGAGTATCGATACATCCTTTTCTGAAAATGACCGCGTCATTGCCAACCTGAATGTGAAGGAAGGCAAAAAAGTGCAGATCAAGCGTATCCAGGTGCTCGGTGCAGAGGAACTGGATCCCAAAGATTTGCGCAAATCGTTTAAAGAAATCAAAGAAAAACGCTGGTGGCGCGGCGCGGATTTCGATCGCGAAAAATATGAAACGGATCAGCAAAATTTGCTGGCGTTTTGCCGCAAAAACGGCTTCCGCGATGCCGAGATTGTCCGCGATTCCATTTATTACAGTGAAGACAAACGCGATTTATTTATCGATGTATATATTGAAGAAGGCCGCCGTTATTACTTTGGCGATGTTTCCTTCGAAGGTAACACGGTTTTTACTGAGCCGATCTTGCGCACCCAACTGCTGTTTGAAAAAGGTGACATCTACAATCAGGAAGATTTCGAAAAAAGCATCCGAGAAAATATCCAGAACCTCTATTACAACCAGGGCTATTTGTTTGCTAACATTTTGCCGTTGGAAGTGCCTGTCAGTGAAGATACGGTAGATATCAAAATTCGTATCAACGAAGGCAATGTGGTGCGGATTAAAGAAATCATTGTAAAGGGCAACACCAAAACCAACGAAAAAGTGGTTCGTCGCGAATTCAAGATTTTTCCCGGCGATGTGTTCAACCGCAGCAAACTGGAACGCAGTGTCCGCGATGTGTGGGTGCTGAATTATTTTGCGAACGTTGTGCCGGATGTAAAACTGTTGCCGGATGACGAAGAGCACGTAAACCTCGAAGTAACCATCGAAGAACGTTCCACAGACACCGCCAACATGAGCGCCGGTTACAGCCAGCGCGACGGGTTTATCGGTAGTGTCGGATTTTCACTGAATAATTTTTCGCTGAAACGCCCGCTTACCGGCGGCGACGGCCAGCGATTGACATTCCAGTGGGATTTCGGACGATACTACCGCAACCTCTCGCTCAGTTTTATTGAACCGTGGACATTTGGCAGCACAACGCTCACCGGTTTTTCAATTTTCAGCACGCGATACAACGGCTCTTTCCGTCCGTGGGATGGGGAAGAACGCGGTGGTTCGGTTCAATTGGGACGCCGTTTCCGCTGGCCGGACAACTACTTTCGCGGTGACTGGATTTTGCGAATTGCCGAAAACCGCATTCTGGAAGTACGCAACGAAGAACTGCTGAACCGCTTTCTTTTCGCTAGAGAAAACTCGATGCAGATCAGTTTAACGCAAGTTATCCGGCGGGATAGCCGGAACCGTCCGGAATTCCCGACAGCCGGTTCCGTGTTCAACTTGCGCACCAAACTCGCCGGCGGTCCGCTGCAGGGTGATGAAGATTTTATCAAAAATGATTTCACGCTGGAATGGTATGTGCCCATGAAATACGGGCTGGTATTTTTCCTCGAAAACCGCATGGCATCAATTGCTGGTCTCACCAAAGGCTATTACATCAACCCGAACGAACTCTTTTTTATGGGTGGCTCCGGGCTTGGTTTTTCCGAATCGTTGCGCGGATATGACGACGGGCGGGTTGGACCCACTTCCGGTGGTACCGCAATGGCGCGTTTCACAGCGGAAGTGCGCTTTCCCATCGCACCAAATCCCACTATTTTTGGTCTGATGTTTATGGAAGCCGGAAATGTTTGGGATAATTTTTCAGAAGCCGATTTTTCCACCCTGAAACGGTCAATCGGTTTTGGCGCGCGTTTGTTTATGCCGTTACTTGGCATCATCGGTGTTGACTTCGGCTATGGATACGACTATTACGACAATTTAGGAAATCGAAAAGGTGACTGGAAAGTCCACTTCAAATTCGGACAATTTTAAATAATTTTTCTCAACTAAACCCCTGTAAATCATGTTATTAGGAGGATTTTATCAGTGAAAACAAATAGGCTTTTGATCGCAACATTTATGATGAGTATTGTTTTTATGTTGGGTATGGGAAGCGTAAATGCCCAAACCAAAATCCGGTATATCGATTCGCAAAAAGTGCTCGAAAATTATCCGGCATGGCAAAATGTCCAAAAACAATTGGACGATCTGAAAACCAAATATGAAACAGAATTCAGCCAGAAACAACAATCCGGACAGCAACTGCTGGAAGAAGTGCAAAGCCAGAGCCTGCTGTTGAGCCCTGAGAAAAAAGCTGAAAAAGAAGCCCAGCTTCAACAATTGCAGATTGAACTGGAACGCTTTTATTACGAAAAATTGGGTCCGCAAGGTGAACTTTACAGCAAACAAGAGCAAATGACCAAGCCGATTATCGACGATATTAATGCGGTTATCAAACGCATTGGCGAAGAAGAAGGCTACGACCTGATTCTCGATTCCGTCCAGGGCTTGCTTTATGCCAAACCTGATCTGGATATTACCCAGCGTTTGTTGGACGAACTCAGCAAAAAATAGGTAAAATTCTACGTAAAACAGTTGTTAAAAAGCTGAGATGCACCCATTGCATTTCAGCTTTTTTTTTAGCGAATGAGCATTATTTTAGAACGGGTTAAAAGGATTGGGCGTTTGGGTCAATATTAACTCTTTGCACAATTGGGCGAAAATTCGTAATTTTATCCTTTTGTATGCTTTATTTTTCCATAATTGTTATAAGTTTGTTGGCAAAATGTATTCAAAAATAATTCTGATTGTTTTTAATTTTATGTTTTTTTAAGATTTACGCTTTGTCTGTATATCTGTTGAGAGAAAAAATGCCTTCGTACACATTAAAATATATTGCCGAAAAAATCGGCGGTAAACTGGTTGGAAATCCTGCGCTGCAAATCCACAACACCGCAGAAATTGATAAAGCGGGTGACGGCGAAATCACATTTTTGGCTAATCCCAAATATCGCTCACGGCTGGAGCAATCCAATGCATCCGCTGTTATCATTGATAAACGGGTTGATGAACCGCCCAGCCTGCCGTATATTATCGCGCCGGATGCCTATTTCGGGTTTTTGCAGGCGTTGTTATTGTTTAACGAACCCAAACAAATGCTCGAAACCGGTATTCACGAAACGGCTGTGGTTCATAGCGGTGCCAACATCGGAAAAAATGTCAAAATTGGCGCGCATGTTTACATCGGTGCGGATGTTTCCATTGGAGATGAGACCGAAATTTTCCCGAATTGTGTGATTTTGGATGGCAGTAAAATCGGCTCGAGTTGCCGGTTGTATCCGCTCGCCAGTGTCCGGGAGGATTGTGTGATCGGCAACCGCGTTATTATTCACAATGGTGCGGTTATCGGTAGCGACGGATTTGGCTTTGCCCCGCACGAAGGCGTATTTCACAAAATACCGCAGGTTGGCAAAGTAGTAATCGAAGATGACGTGGAAATTGGTGCAAACTGCACAATCGATCGCGCGACGCTCGGTGAAACCCGTATTTGCAATGGTGTAAAACTGGATAATTTGGTGCATATTGCGCATAATGTGGTTGTTGGTTCGCATACGGTAATTGCCGGACAAGCCGGTATTTCCGGCAGCACAAAAATCGGCTCACACAATATGATCGGTGGGCAAGTGGGAATAATCGGGCATATTACCATCGGCAATGGCGTGCAAATCGCCGCACAATCCGGTGTTTCCAAAAAAGTTGAAGATGGCGAGGTGCTGTTCGGTTCACCGGCGCGCCCGATCATGAAAATGAAACGCATCGAGGCATCGCTGGATCACCTGCCGGAAATCCGAAAACACATTCGTGATCTGGAAAAACGGTTGGCGTTGCTGGAAAAAAAATGACAGGCAGTTGCCGGTTTTTCTAATTTGAGAAAATGATCTAAGTATATATTTATCAGGAGCTTGCAGAGATGGCTAAAAAGCAACAGACCATCAAAACGCCGGCGTCTTTTACCGGAATTGGGTTACACACCGGGGAGCGGTCAACCATAACTTTTAAACCGGCGCCGGAAAATTATGGCATTGTTTTTCACCGGACGGATCAGGAAAATTCAGTCGAAGTGCCTGCGTTGGTCGATTACGTTGTGCAGGATAATTCGATCGACAGTTTGCGTGGCACAAATCTTGAAAAAGACGGATCGAGAATATACACCGTAGAACATGTTTTGGCGGCAGTTGCCGGATTGGAAATTGATAACCTGTTGATTGAGCTTTCTGCAGGCGAGCCACCGGTTGGCGATGGCAGCGCAATGCCTTATGTGAATGTGTTGCTGGAAGCCGGAATTATTGAACAGGATGCTCCCAAAAATTATCTTGTTGTTGAAGAAACACTCCACTTTCAGAATGACAAACGCGGCATTGACATGGTTGCGCTGCCGCTGGACGATTTGCGGATGACCGTGATGGTTGATTACCAAAATCCGGCGTTGGGCAGCCAACATTCCGGTTTATTTTCGTTGGAGAATGAATTTGTGACGGAATTTGCCCCGGCACGAACCTTCTGTTTTTTGCACGAAGTGGAAATGTTGCTGGATCAGGGCTTGATCAAAGGTGGCAGCCAGAACTGCGCTGTTGTCATATGCGATAAAGAATTGGGCGACATCAACGAGCCTAAAATCAAAAAAGCGCTGAATATGGAAGGCGATGTGTTCGTTGGTGAAAACGGCTTACTCAACAACCGCAAAATGCGTTTTCCGAATGAACCGGCGCGACACAAACTGCTGGATCTGCTCGGCGATTTATTTTTGGTGGGCGCACCCATCAAAGGGCAAATTTTAGCCGCCAGACCCGGGCATCAAAGTAACATCGAGCTTGCGCGGCGATTGCGGGAAGTTTATAAAAAACAAAGGCTTACAAAAAAATATCAGGAAGTTTCCACCAAAGGCGTCATCTTTGATACCAAAGCGATACAAAAGATTTTACCGCATCGCTACCCGTTTTTGCTGGTCGATAAAATAGTTGAATTCGAGCCCGGAAAACGGATTGTCGGCGTCAAAGGTGTTACTGTCAACGAAGAATTCTTTCAGGGGCATTTCCCCGGTCACCCGATAATGCCCGGCGTTTTGCTGGTTGAAGCCATGGCACAAACCGGCGGCATCATGATGCTGGATGGCGCAGAAAATACGTCGGACAAAGTGGTCTATTTTATGGCGATGGACAAAGTGCGTTTCCGTAAACCGGTGTTTCCCGGAAACCAGGTTGTGATCGAATGTGAACTGCTTCGGCGGCGCTCAACATCCTGTAAATTGTATTGCAAAGCCTTTGTTGATGGCGAACTGGTCGCCGAAGGCGAGTTGATGGCTGCGATCATGGATCGCTGATGTGAATTAAAAATGTATGTGAAAAGAGGTTTTCAATGGCAATTATCCATCCCACTGCTATTGTGCATCCGGACGCAAAATTGGGACAGGATGTAGAAGTTGGGGCGTTTTCCATTATCGAAGCAGATGTGGAAATCGGAGAGGGATGCCGGATTAAATCACATGTTTACATCGATTCCGGAACCCGTTTGGGACAAAATGTCCAGATTTTTAGCGGCGCTGTTTTGGGCACCGCTCCGCAGGACCTGAAATATAATGGCGAAAAAACCTTCCTCGAAGTTGGCGACAACACCACCATTCGTGAATACGCTACGCTCAATCGCGCAACCGATTACAGTTGGAAAACCATCGTCGGCAAAAAT
This sequence comes from Calditrichia bacterium, assembly GCA_020634975.1. Lineage (NCBI taxonomy): Bacteria > Pseudomonadati > Calditrichota > Calditrichia > Calditrichia bacterium. The sequence continues at coordinate 119,632 of JACKAQ010000005.1, forward strand.
TGTTTGTTGATGGCATACGTCCACATAGCGCACGACTGCATCATTGGCGATAACGTGATTATTTCCAACGCCGTAAATATGGCCGGTCACGTGCTGATTGATAAATTTGCGATAATCGGTGGCATAACAGCGATTCACCAATTCGTGCACATCGGGCAACACTGCATGATTGGCGGCGGTTTGCGTGTGCCGAAAGACGTGCCGCCCTATATTCTGGCAATGGGCGAACCGCTGCAATACGGTGGTTTAAATTCGGTGGGTTTGACCCGTCGCGGTTTTTCGGCAGAAACTTTGAGCAATCTGAAAAAAGCTTACAAATCGGTTTTTCGCAGCAGCCTCACGAAAAAAGAAGCCGTTGCGCAACTCCGTGCTGATTTTCCCGGCTGTTCCGAGGTGCAAATTGTTGCGGATTTTCTGGAAAACAGCGAACGCGGCGTCATTCGAGGATAGCACACATCGTTAGTGAACCACACCGGCGAGCAAAATTTCCCTGCTCGACCGGCTGCGCAGATGGAATTCCGCCCATCGCGGCGCTGCTTTGCCATCGCGCCACACCTGCACCAACACCCGCAAATAGCCGTTGGCTTTCTGGATTTCTGCCGGATTTACCGGTACTGTAATATGCTGATCTCCCGATTCTTCCACCCAAAAATCGCTGCCCATTGGTTTTCCGCTATCGCTGAGCCGGCGAATGCGGTAGCGTGATTCGGCAAAACCGGTGCCGAAAACTTTGCCCAAATCCACCAAATGCAACGTGTCACCATCCAGTTTGGCAAATTCAACCGGCGAAACTGTGCCGAAATGTGCGTCAATAATTTTCTGTCGGCGTTTCAGCAGCGTTTCCAAAACGTAATCTGCCGCTTCCGGTTCTGGATAATTGGCGGCGTTTACCAACGCCGAAAGCTGTTCGCGCGTCAATTCCGCCACAATTTTTGCTGCCCAGTAACAATCATCCGGGCGTGCTTTGCGGATCGGTTCGAACGGATACGCCTCTTTCCATTTCAGCGGATCGAACAAATCCGCCTCAAATGTGCCAACCGACGGCCACGGTGTGTAGCCGATGTGTTCCCATTTGTTCACCCGCAAACCCAGCGTGGCAATATTGCCGAACATCTCCCGAAAGCTGAACACATGCGCAAAGCCGTCCCACAGGCGTCCGCGTTCTGTGCCGTGTGCGCCCAGCGATTCACCGAAATCGAGCAAATAATGGCGCACAAACCCTTTTCCGTCAGTTTCTTCGTACACATCCAGCGAATTATCGATGCGAATATCGGTTTGATTGGTGAACGCGCCAAACACCTTCAACGCGCGCATCACCCGACGATCCTGATGGGGAATCCGGTCATTCGGGTCGTCATCGCGGGTGCCTTTATCATCTATCGGACCGAGATAAATCCCGTCAATTAAAAGACTTGCGGTGGCGCGATACAGCCCGTCCTGCGGCGGAGCAACCGAGCCGAGCACCAGTTGCACTTCCTCTTCGGTAATGTCTGCAGTGGAATCGATCGGCACTTCTGCGCTGTTAAAATAAAAGGTGTAATCCTCCGGAACGTTGTAGCCGAATGCCCAAAACAGCCGATTCACGATGAACGCGGTGGTCGTTTCCACACCCGGAAAATTGGGCGGATCGAATTTGACCAGATACAGCCGGTCACGGCTATCCGCGATAACAAATCCCGGATTTCTACCGCGATGTTTTGCCCGAACCACCCGAACCGGCGGTTTCGGCGGACCGATTTGCGCCGGTCCGCTGACCATTTCCTGCGGAGAAATTTCCCGGAAACCGAGGCGTGGATTAAACCAGCTCGATTTCGGCACCTGATCGACGGCGTTCACATCCTGCGCCGGTAATCCCGGCACAAAATTGAACGCGCTGACCGCCGGACGCCGCACCAGCACGCTGAAATAATAATCTGCGCGAATATATTTGGTCGTTTCCGGCAGCGGAATCGGGTGCCGGTCCTGCAAATCCCAAACCGGAGGCGCATCTGCAAAACGGAAGCTGCGGGAAGCGCAACCGCTAAACAGTGTTCCGAACATCAATAAAATCAGTAGTTTGCGATTCATGAACTTATCCCGCCTCATTTCCAGTCCGAGCGATCTTTGTTGAGTGACGACAGCCCGACATCCAGTTTGAAGAACAATCCTTCCGAACCGTAGCTAAAAAACAGCCGGGCAACTTCGCTGTAAGCGGTGTGAAAATCGATGCCGAAACCGGCTGCCCACGGCGGTTTTCCGGTGAAAAACTCGCCCGGTTTGGGCGCGACAGTCAAATAATCGTAAAAAAGATGTCCGTTGAGATAGTAGGCGAGCGGCCATTGATATTCCAGCGATGCGGTCATTTTGTATTTATCGCTGCGCAACAGCGATTTGCTGCTGGCGCCGCGAAATTCCTGATGCCGGGGATATTCCACGAATGCGATATCGTTGCGATCGTTGAGATTTTCAACCATATCGAACACGATTCTGGGAACCAGCAGCCGGTTTTGCCGGAAAACCGGCAAGAACACCATCGCATCAAGTCCCGCGCGGAACAGCCGGTCTTTGTCATTTTTCAGCCCGAAAGCCAGTCCGCCGTAGCCTTCAATTCTGGCGCCGGGTTCGATAATTTTCAGACTTTCGCGATTATCGAAACGGAAGGAAAGCTCGTTGTAAATTTTTTTGCTTTTGTAAAAGGAGCCCGGCAAACTGTCTGTATCAAATACTTTGGAAAAATTGTCTGCGGCAGTGCCGGCAGGATTGCGAACAGTGCGTTTTTGATAAAAAATCGAATAGAAATATTCCAGATTCGACGATGTGCGCACACCGATATTCGCATGCAAATGCAGCCGCCGCTGGGCGTAAATTCCCCGTTCTGCATCTGTGTCGGGTAAAAAATAGCTGCGCGGATCGTTTTGCGGATCCGGCCCGATGCCATAAAACCGGAAATTGTCATCGGTTTCCAGCCGGGTTTCAACATCAAACTGCCAGAAATAATTGTGCCGGAAAAAAATGTAGCTCAGTGCGCCTTTCAATCCCCAAATATCATTATTATTGTAAACCCCTTTTGCCTGCGATGTAAAATAATGACTGTGATACGTTAAATTGACGCCCAAACCGCGCGGCGAGCCGGACACAATATTGAGCACCGGAAACCAGGCTAACTTGTCTTCGTACAGATAAAAAAAATCTTCGAATTTTTTGAAAATGCGTTTTTCATCGATAAAAACAGCGCTGAACGCGGTGGATCGCAACATTGCGTCAATCGTAAATCGCGGCAGCCAAAAAATGGCGTGGAGCACTTTTCGGGGCGTATAAAACGCTGGTGTCGCGGCGCGTTCGATACCGCGAATCTCTTTGTAATTAAGGCTTTGGGTGAGTGAGTCGGCGGCGCTGCGAGCGGAGATGGAATCCGGCTGCGGCGATTGCGCAATCACAGAAATCGGTAAAAATCCCAATATCGCAATCAAAATAAAGCGCCGGAAATTGAAATAGCTAATCAATGTCATTCGTGGATTCTCGCAGCAAAAGCAGACATTTTTGCAGAATAGTTAACTTTTTGGACTTCGCGAATCTACCGAAAAACCCGGTTTTTATCAACAAAAATCCGAATCGTCGGAATAGAATTTGCATAATTCCAAACCGCTTAAAAAATAATTTTGAAAATATCAAAAACATCTGCAACATTTTGGTAACTCATCTGTCCATTGATATAGAACGAAGAGGAATGAATGCAGGACGAACGGTTACAGATACAGCAGATTTTGAACGGCGACAGAGCCGCGCTGAAACAATTGATCGAAGATCATCAGCGGCTGGTATTTGTACTGATCGCGCGGATGGTTCACAACCCGGAAGACCAGCGGGAGCTTGCGCAGGAAGTATTTGTAAAAGTGTATCAAAAGCTGGCGTCTTTTCGGTTTGAATGTAAACTGTCTACCTGGATTGCCAAAATTGCGGTTAATCTGGCGACCAATTATTGCCGGAAAAACAAGCTGCAACTGTTCAGCGATATGGGCAACGATGCAGCATTCGAAATGTCAGAAGTTGTTGAAAATAATGAGTTTGAGAAACCGGCAGATCAGTCCGAACAAATGGAAGTTACTGAGCGCGATGCACTGATCAAAAAAGAAGTTGAGGCATTGCCGGATGCCTACCGGATGGTTTTAGCGATGTATCATTGGCAACAATTCTCGTACACAGAAATTGCCGAATCGCTGAAAATGCCGGAAGGAACGGTCAAAAACTATCTTTTTCGCGCACGAAAATTGCTCAAAGAGCGATTGATAAAACACAATTTTATCGAGGAGTATTTGTCATGAGGGCGCATTTAACCGACGAACAACTGCAGGAAATTGTGGATAACGATTTGCAGAACGTCGAACCGGAAATCAATCAACATTTGCAAAGCTGTTGGCACTGCACTCAGCAAGTTCAGCAATACCGTATGATTTCCAAAATACTGGCGGATGATCCGGCGCCGGAAATCCCCGCAGGTTTTGCAGATGCAGTTGTTCAGCACATTGTCATTCGCGAAGAGAAGCACGAAAAATGGGTTGAATCATCTATTTTTGGCGGCATTTTCGCAATCATTTTGGCTAACATCCTGTTCGTGCTGTTTTGGCGAAAGGATTTTTCCGGCGATATGCTGGAATCGACACTCGAAGTCTTGCATAAGTTCAGCTTTTTCGGCGACTGGGTGAACACTTTGGCGAAATCCATGAGCATTTTTACTGAATTATTCAGTGGTTACGGTTTGATATTTTTAAGCGCAGCGGCGATTTTCGCCATCATCTTTTTTTTGGAAAAAGTCCTGATTCCTGAACACAAATAATTATTGAAATTAACAGCACAATTAAAGGAGAAAACAATGGTACAATTTGCAGAAGTTTTAATTCCGATGACCATTTTCACGGCATTTTATTTCATCATCAAAGTGTTTACGGATTACCGGTTGAAACGCATGTTGATCGACCGCGGACTGGTTTCCGAAGGCAAACAAATGTTCGCCGACAAACCGCTGTCGGAAAACCCGCTCACCTCGTTCAAATGGGGATTGATTTTGGTGGGTATCGGCGCTGCAATTTTATTGCGGGAACTGTTTCCGTTCACCATCACCGAGCAGGCGATGGTTGCGCTGATGTTCCTGTTTGCCGGCATCTCATTCCTGATTTATTACACCCGGATTAAAGATGTCGCTGGCGAAAGCATGTCGTAATTTGATCCGAAACGGACGTAAAAAAAGCCCCGCACACACAGAGCGGGGCTTTTTTGTTAGTGGGAGAGATGTTTACGTAAAACAATTCTATTTGATAAACGATACAATCGCCTGATTTACAGCTTCCGGCTGTTCGAATTGGGCGAAGTGCCCGCAATTTTCAATCATCACCAGTTTGCTATTGGGGATTTTTTCTTCGGCAATTTTGCCGATCGATGCTGATTTTCCGCCGTGCAAATAAGGATTGGGAATCAGGTTGTCATTCTCACCAAAAATGACCAGCGTTGGCTGGGAAATTTCGCCGAGATAATCGAAAACCGGCTCGTCAACCATTCCGGCAACAGACTGTTCGATTGCCAAACAGTATTTGTCGAAATCTGTTGCGCCGCGCAAACGGATGCGATCGACCACCATAAATTCCGCGTCTTTTGGCATATTGTTAAAATTTGCAACGATATTCGCCCGGATTTGCTGCGGCGTTGTCAGTGCCACACCGGCTTTGGTGACAACTTGTTTGAACCAATCTTTTTCGCCCGGCGTGAATGTTTCGATACCGGCAGGATCGACCAGAATCAGTTTGTTGACCGCTTCCGGCTTTTGAATTGCCAGCGTCATCACAATCTGTCCGCCCATCGAGTGCCCGGCGAAGGTGGCGCTCGGGAGATCCAGTTTCACCAGAAATTGTGCCAGCACATCCGCATAAAACGCCATCCCGATGGGATAGGGACCTTTGCTCGATTTACCGTAGCCGGGCAAATCCACCGCAATGCAGCGGTAATTGTTGCGTAGCTCAGCGATATTTTTTTGCCACGCCGGCAAATAGCTGCCCAGCCCGTGAACAAAAATAATGGTTTCGCTGCCGCTGCCTTCATCCACATACGCGACGGTCACGCTATCGTTGATCTGGGCTTTTTTGACCGGATACTGATATGCCAAATCCTCAAATTCGATCGGCGATAAGTCATCGTAGGGACAGGCAGTTAGCACTACACCTGCGAGGATGATCAGCGCGAAAATCCGAAATACTTTCATATTTTATTTCCTGTATTTGATGCCAATTTACCATTCTTTTTGAATCCGGTAGATTCCTGCATGTGCGCTAAAGGCGCTCCTCTGGAGCAGAAATGACCGGCGCGATTAAAACATCAGCCATTTGAACACCAGAAAAACCGTCCAGGGATTGTTCGGTTTTTCCGATTTGGCTGCCGGATCGGTGGTGCGGGCGCGCGAGCCGTTTACCGTGTTACTTTCGTAAAAATCGCCGAGCGAGAGGTGTGCCGCGTGCAATTCCAGATTCATGAAAACATGCGGCTGAAAGCTTATTCGTCCGTTGATTTCCCGCCCGATATTTTTCCCGCCGAACGGCGGCGCTTGCTGGCTGATGGCAGCAGCGTATCCGATTTTTGCGGCTAACTTGTTGGGAATAATAGATTTCTGCACTGCGACGGAACCGCCGTAAAATCCCAACCCGATGTTGGAAATATCATTCATCGCGCCAACAAAGCGGTTGACCACATTGCCGTGCGGCATCAGCAAATACGATCCGTGGCTGATGTAAATCGCACCCGGCGCAGCCCATGTGTTGCCTGTGAGCACGCCGCTATATTTGCCATCGCTGAGCGTATCGCCATCGCCGGAGGTGATCATCAGGTCTGCCAAAATGGCGTCATCGGCGGTTTGCCCGTATTTGTAACCCAGTCGCAAATTGGCGGCGTAACCTTCGATGTCCGCTTTTTTCATCCAGCCGTCGGTTTCTTTCAAATCGATGCTGCCGCGATTGGTGACGGCAAAACCGGAAATTGCAGCGCGCCCGAGCGTAAATTCCGGATTGCGATTCCAGAATGTGCCGAGCCAATACACATCCGCTTTATACGGTTTGGCGACCGTGTTGCCCAGTGGCAGCCTGATAGTGCCGTTGTATTCATTGAGCAGGCTGTTCAAACCCTGTCCCAAAATGGAAACGCCACCGGCGCCGTTGGCACGATCCATCACATACCACAGCGAAAGCCCCTGCTGCCAGGTTGGCGTGATGTCCCGTTCCGCCATCAGTTCCCACAGCACAACGTCGTCTTTCAACTGAATATTATTTTCGTAGAGCTGGTAATATCCCAATTTGTACCGTGAAAAATCGCCGTCGTATCGCAAGTTGATGCCAACGGCGTCGGTTCCCCAAAATGCCAGCCGGTAACCGGTGTTGGTCATCGTGTTGAACACGGTCCGATAGGGATTATATGGCGTATCGAACAGCCGTTGCAGCCCCAGATTGATGGCAAATCGCGGTGCGGGAATCAGTTCCAGTTCCACATTCTGGGTTTGGATGTTTACCTGATCCGCAGAAATTGCCGCGCCGGAGTTGCCGCCTGTGCCGTAGGATTGATCGCCCCACGTCCAGTCGATTTCGAACGATGCGCGCAAAATCGCCCTGCCGTTCAGCAACTTTGGCTGATAGATGAAAAACGGCAAAATGCGCTGCTCAAAATAAAATGTTTCCGCATCGCTGGTGGTGGTGGTGTTCGCGCCGAACAGCCGACCGATGGTTTGTCCGGTCAAAAACGGGTTGCGGGCGTACACATTATTCATCACCGCCTGACTGAAAAAATACGCGATAAACTGGAATTCGCGCGGTGTTTCTTTTTGAACGGATTTGGGTTTCAGTTTGGAAATCTGTTGGGGAAACACATTTGTCGATGCAACTAAAATCAATAAAAACAAAAAGATGAAGCGTGATATTCGCTTCGCGGATGGGCGCGAAATAATTTCGCGATAAGTTTTCATTGGCGCCTCGTGAACGGTGGTTGATCACCTGAAAAAATTACCCGGCGAACCGGCAGCTGCGATTCACCGGATAATTTTTGTCGTTGAAATGAATTATCTAACGAGCATCATTTTACGGGTCGAAATGTAGTTTCCGGCCTGAATTCTGTAAAAATAGATGCCGCTCGGCAGATTGCCGGCTTCAAATGTAATTTCGTGGCGACCGGCGTTGCGCTGTTCGTTGACCAGTTTGGCAACTTCCTGACCGGCCAAATTGAAAACAGTCAGTTTGACGGTTGCCGCCGTGGGCAATTCAAACGCAATTCGCGTGGACGGGTTGAACGGGTTCGGGTAATTTTTCCAGCGAAAATTCGACCGGCAATTGCCCGTCATCGTCGATACCTGTTGCGTAATTGGTAATTTCAAAAATACCTTCGCTGGTGAGCGTGGTGGGTGCCAACTGGTTCAGCACGATGGTGTTGATGTTGCCAACGCCGCTGGCTGCGGTTGTGTAAGTGCCGGCAAACGCGGTTTCCGTTCCGTTAACATCGATCGATAACACAGCGTAAGTACTATTATCTACGAAAGTTGCGTAAATGGAATCAATGCCAAACTGGCGGAGCAGCGGTGCAACGTCGTTGCCTGCGGAAAGCCAGAGGCCGACAATATTTTCTGATCCCAGATTGAGCGGGTCCAACCGAACATAACGCTGAACGTTGGTGCAGCCCAAAACACCACCGCTGGTGCTGCAAAAGCCATCGTTTGCGGTGGGCGGGGTGCCCAACGGCGGATTGGTTTGCACAACTTCATACACTAACGAATCGACCTGCGCAACGGTCAATCCGGTGAGCAGCAGAACTGCCAGCAAAATTCGTGAAATGGTAGCTTTGTTCATAAAATCCTCCGAATTGTTAAAATTTAAGTGTTGAATTTGATTGGGATAAAATTCCCGTTAATCGATGTTTTTCAATTGTTTACGGTCAATTTTTCCGGTATCGCCTTTGGGCAGTTCCGGCAAAAAACTGATGTATTTGGGAATCTTGAATTTCGCCAGATTCCCTTTGCAGAACGCTAAAATATCCGCTGCGGTAAGCTGCGATCCGGCTGCCCGGACGACAAACGCTTTGCCGGATTCGCCCCATTTTTCATCCGGTACACCGATGATGGCCACATCCGCGATTTCCGGGTGGGTTCGCAAAAATTTTTCCACTTCGGTGGGATACACATTTTCGCCGCCGGAGATATACATATTTTTTTTGCGATCGACCACGTAAATGTAGCCGTCCGCATCCTGCCGGACGTAATCGCCGGTGAAAAACCAGCCATCTTTTATCGCCGCTGCGGTGGCTTCCGGGTTGTTCCAATAACCCGGTGTGCAGGTTGGCCCTTTCAGACAGAACTCGCCGATTTCGTTTGCCGCAACGGGATTTTCGTTGTCGTCAACAATCTTTATGTCTATGTAAAAATTGGGTTTACCGATGGAGCCCATTTTGCGGACTGCGTCATCCTGATGCAAGCTGGTCACGTTCGGACCAAACTCCGTCAGCCCGTAACCCTGCCGGATGGGCACGCCTTTGTTGTGCCATTTTTCGATGAGCGGCAGCGGCATGGCTTCGCCGCCAACGATAAAATAGCGCAGCGCGGAAAGGTTCACCGATTCGAAACGGGCGGCATCCGCCATCATTTTGAGCATGGTTGGCACACCCATAAAAATGGTGATTTGCTCAGATTCGAGCAGATCCAGCACCAATTCCGCGTCAAATTTGGGGAGCATTGCCACGGTTGCGCCGCGATGTAAAAACGGGGTTTGCAGCACGTTCCAGCCGCCGGTGTGGAAAAACGGCATCACATTTATGGTGCGATCCCCGTCTGTGAGTCCCAACCGCAGTGCGGTATTTTCGCTGTTCCAGAACATCATTTTGTGGGTGTAAATTGCCCCTTTCGGGAAGCCGGTTGTGCCGGATGTGTAAAGAATCAGCACCGGGTCATCTTCAGTAATTTCAACAGGTTGCGGTGTTTCGTTGAATGTGTCGCGCATTTCGTACGACAGCGCGCCGGAACTCTCCAGCGGAACGTGCACCGGGATTTTCCGGAAATTCGGGCAATCCATGATCGATTCGAGATATTTTTCCTGATAGAGAACGACTGTCGGTTCGGCATCGCCCAACAGATAATCAAGCTCGCGGGACGACAGCCGGTAATTCAACGGTACGAGAATCGCGCCGGTTTTTTGAGCGGCGCTGAGCAACATCATGTATTCGAGGCAGGTTTCTGCGATAATGGCGATCCGGTCACCCTTTTTGACGTGCCATTGATTCTTAAAATAATTGGCGTATGAATTGCCTAAGTTATTGATTTGCCGATAGGTTAGCGATCTGCCGCTGCCGATTTCTTTCAGCGCAATTTTGTTTGGCAGATACATCGCCCATTTTGCTGCCCAGTCGAAATGTCCATTCATCATTGAACCTCACCATCTTCGAAACGGGAAAATTTCTCAAATTTTGATGACAGCCTCGCCCTCGATAACCGTCTCGCCATCCTGATTTTTGCAAATGGTTTTTAGCGTTACGATGGGTTTATCAGCGCGGATGCGGATGATTTCCACCGAAGCCGTAACCGCATCGCCGATAAAAACCGGAGCGCGGAAACTAAGGGATTGCCCGAGATACACCGAGCCTTCGCCGGGCAATTGCTGCCCGAGTAACCCGGAAAACAAGCTGGCGACGAGCATGCCGTGCACCACGCATTTTCCGAACATATGGTTTTTCGCATAATTTTCATCGACGTGAATCGGGTTGGTGTCGCCGGATATTTCCGCGAAACGCAGCACGTCTTCCCGAGTGAATGTTTTTGTCACGTTCGCTGTATCGCCAACGGAAAAGTTGTGTTTGAGTGCTGACTTCGTATTCATAACTATCTGTATCTTTTAGAGATACGTTTTGAAAATGCCAACATCTGAATCGATTTAATACCGGAACGCTGCGCTGGCAAACGCCAAACCGCCGCCGGAACCGACAAAAAACAGCAGATCGCCGCGTTTAATTTTGCCGGATTCTATCGCATCGCAAAACGCCATCGGGATGCAGGCGGAGCCGGTGTAGCCGTAGCGATCCATTACCGTGTGCGCCCGTTCACGGGGAATATCCAGCAAATCCAGCGTTTCGAAAATGCTGTTGATGTTGATTTGGGTGATAAAAAAATGATCCACATTTGCCGGTGAAATGTGCAGCCGCGTTGCCATATCGCGGATCATCGTGCTCCACATTTCCGGGTTCAATTCTTTGGGAAATTTTTTGACGAATTTGAGCAGGTGATCTTTGTGCGCCAACCGGTCAGCGGTGAGCGGGAATTTTGTGCCGCCACCGTAAACGCCCATCCAGTCGTGATATTGGCCTTTTGATTTCAGATCGGATGTCAAAAACCCGCGTTCGGGATTTTCAGTTGCGCCGAGCAGGAATGCACCCGCGCCATCTGCAAAAATGGTGACGGTTTTTTTATCTGTCAGATCGAGGTATTTGCTCATGGCGTAACCGCCGATGACCAGCACGTGATTGTATTTATCATCTGCAATAATGTATTTTGCGGCGATATCCAGCGCCGTGACGAATCCCGCGCATGCAGAATTGAGGTCGAATGTACCGGCATTTTTTGCGCCCAACCGGTCCTGCACAACGGCTGCTGTCGATGGCGAAATATACTCCGGTGTGTCCGTCGCGATGATCAGCAGATCCAACTGTTCTGCGGAAATTCCGGCGGCTGCCAGCGCTTTTCGTGCGGCATTTTCGCACAAATCGGCGGTCGATTCGTTTTCCGCCGACCAAAACCGCTGCCGGATGGTCAGGTTCTCTTCCAGCCAGGTACTTACGTCTTCACCGAGTAATTTATCAAAATACGCATTTGGCAGTCGCTGTTCGGGCACGTACATCCCGCATGATAGAATAGCTGCGTTTCGCATGAATCAAATCTTTCTCATTTGTCGCGTTTTATTGGTGAACAAAAATCTACCCGCTGTTTTAGGCGGGAGATTCCTGCATTCGCAGAGCCTGTGCCGAAAATCGGGATCTGAAAAAAATACTCAACGTCCGACTACTTTTCTTGGGAATGCAGGTGTCATAATGTTCAATTTTCGAGTTCAATTTTCTGATCTATAAACATAAAATAAACAATAGGTTACAATGTGATTCCGCCATCCACGCTCAGCGTTGCGCCGTTGATAAAACCGGCTTCGTCGCTGGCGAGGAACAGATAGGCATTGGCGATATCTTCCGGTTTGCCCATTCGCCGCAGCGGGGTTTTTTCCTCAATCATGCTGATCACTTTTTCCGGGATGGTTTTGACCATTTCCGTGGCGATAAATCCCGGCGCAACCGCGTTCACGGTAATCCCTTTGGGACCGAGTTCCCGCGACCAAACTTTGGTCATCCCGATGACGCCGGATTTGGTGGCAACATAATTACTTTGCCCGAAATTGCCATAAAGCCCAACCACGGATGATGCGTTGAGAATCCGTCCGCTGCCGTTTGCGATCATGTATTCCGATACCGCTTTGGTGCAATTGAACACCCCGGTGAGGTTCACATCGATCACCTGTTTCCACTCCTCGGGCGTCATTTTTACCAGTCGTGCATCGCGGGTGATGCCGGCGTTATTTACCAAAATATCGATGGTGCCGTGCGCATCATGCACCGCTTTTGCTGCGCCCGCCACATCGTCAAAATCGGTCACATTTACTTTGCGGAATTCAACAGTGTATCCAGTTTCAGCAAATGATTTCACCATTTTTTCGCCGCTGTCGCTGTTTACATCCCAAACAACTACCGTTGCGCCTTCGCGTGCGAATGTTTGCGCAGTTGTGTAACCGATGCCCTGCGCACCGCCGGTAATAACGGCAACTTTTCCCGCAAGCCTTTTCATGTTGATGTCCTCTTTGTTTTTGAAAATTTGAAAATTACCAAACGTTACAGGTCGCAAATAAAACCACTCCGTCGGAATTGAAGCGCGCAGAGCTAATCAAAGAATTGCTTTTGCCAGTATTTCCAAAAATTTGAAATTAGTGTAAAAGCCTCGCAATAAATAAACTATTGATTTTGATAGATTTCGGAGCGTTTTTCGACCCACTCATCCAGAAAATTTTGAAAATGTTTTTCCATCAATTGATAGAAATTTTCCATTTCGACCAGCCGGTTTTTCAGCACATTCAACGATTCATCGTTGGTTTGCTCGACTTTTTCACGAAGCTGCCGGGCAATTTTGGTGTTGTTCTGAATCAATGAAAAATTGTTTTTGAACGCATTTTCGAACAGCTCTGCGGTCATTTCATAATAATCTTTCCGGTCGCCGGGCACCCAGATTTTGCGAATCAGGTTTCTGTCGCTGAGGCGGCGGGTGATCTGGCTGATGGGGCCTTTGCTCATTTCAAGATTTTGTGCAATATCGTCCAGCGACAACGGTTGGTGCGAATAAATCAGCAGGGCAACCACTCTGCCCATCAATTTGCTTAACCCGAAAGAACGATAGGCTTCCGCAAAATCCTGCAACATTTCTTCTTTAACTTTTTCTGGAGTACTCATGCATTTTCCTGTGCCTGTTTGATCAATTTGAATCAATTCAAAATTAACGAACGCGGCACCGTTTTGCAATCCATTTTAATCAACAGCAACGGGTTTCGGTTGCTGGTTGCGGGATAAAACGCCGGAAATAACGATTCCCGGCAATACACAAAATATCAGCGCCAGCGAAGCGGTAACGCCGGGATTTGCGAATGCTAAATTGACGCCCGGAAACCATTGTTTGCCAAAAAAATACAGCAAAAAATGCAGTGCCAATCCGGCGATGGAAGCCAGCCACATCACCGAGCGTGCGGGGTTGCGAAAGAGCACGCCGCTAACCAGTGGCGGCACGGCTGCAACCGCCATTCCGTACACACCAACTTGTCCAAAAATGCCCAATAATTTCGGCGGATTCAAACAAATCAGGAAAGCCACGATCGCGATGACCACCAAAATGATATGGCTCAAGCGATAGGCATTTGCCATCAGGGAATCTTCCGATGCGTTGTTTTTATTGAATTTACCGATTAGCGGCAACAGCAAGTCGTTCGCGGTGATGGTGGAGAGCGATACCAAAATACCATCCAAAGTGGACATTCCCGCAGCCAGCAACACCACGCTGATAAACGTGAACAGCCAGTCGGGAAATGCAGTTTTCACATACATGGTCATCACCAAATCCTGCCGGAATGCGCCGGTCGTGGCGTCGACAATTTGTTCCGCCGGAATGGTGATGGCGGCGTAAAATCCGGCAAAAGGGAGCAGAAAAAACAGCGCTATCGCAATAATGCCGTAAATGAGGTATTGCCGGACCGCTTTATCGCTTTTCACATACAACGCTTTCGTGAGAATGTGCGGTTGACACACCAGCGCAGCGCCGATCAAAAATCCGCTGACATAAATTGAAAATACATCGTTGAACAGATTGCTCGCGGGGTTGATAAATTTGACGAGATTGGCGTCTTTCGCAGCCAGTTGGCTGAAAAATCCGGCTTCACTGAAAAACAGGTGTACGCCGGAGCCGATGATGAGCACGGTAACGATGAGCATCAGCGAGCCCTGCAGCGTGTTGGTGAAAACGTGGGCGTAAGTGCCGCCCAAAAATACATATCCGGTAACAAAAGTGAGGATGAGAATCAGCGCTGCCACGTTCGATAAACCGAGCAATTGCTGCATCACGATGGACAAACCGCCAACGATGAGCACCACAAACGCCAGCGCAAACAGATTCACCAGCGCAAAAAACATCCCGAAATTTTTGGAATTATAATGATTGGCAATCCAGTGCGGCATGGTCAGCGCTTTGCTGGCTGCGCCGAGTTGGCGAAAGCGAAAGGAAAGCACCACCAGCATCAGGCAAAAACCGAGTCCAACGGACACGCCAAGGTGCATAAATCCAGCTAAACCATGCACATAGACAAATCCGGGATTGATGATAAACGTTGCCGCGCTGGCAACGCTGGACGCCAGCGTAATGCCCACAACAAACGGGTGCAGGTCGCCGGTACCGATCGCGAAGCTGCCAAAATTTTTGGTTTTCCGGAAACCCATCCAGCCGAGCCAGGTGGTTCCGGCCATGTAAATCAGAAATAATATCCAGGCGAGCGTCATGGTTACATCCGTTTTTTTTATCAAAATAAACAGGGAATGATACGGTAATCATTCCCTGTTTGAAAGCAAAATTGCGGATTAAAAGGATACTTTCATTTCCAGCGATAACAGCCGACCGATTGCCGGGGAAGCCACAAATTCACGAACTTCGGAATTGAAAACGTTGACAACCTGACCGGATAAGGTCAAAATCGGGCTGGCGCGGAAACCGGCGGTGACATCGAAGGTCACAAATCCGCCGAGCGGTCCTTCGTTGAAATCGCGACCGACGCGTTGCCCTTCGATCACCGGGCTGCCGCCGTAAATCAGATCTTCGTTGGTTTTCGCAGCGACGTTGATGCCTGAGAAAAAGTCGTATTCGGCAACATAACGGGCGAAAACGGAGCCGAAAATTTTATCTTTGCTGTAACTGAGACCCAAATTGGCTTTGTGTTCCGGCGTGTTGATCGGCAGGTCGTTTTCGTCCACTTTGCCGTCGCGGTTGCCGTCATTTTTGGCATCGGTTTCATCGAGATCGAAATTGAAATAGGAGTAGTTGAATGTCAGCGTTGTGTGATTATCGAGGAAATAATTCAATCCGAAATCGAAACCGTAGGTGTTCACGTTCCCAAAATTCAGGTAAGTCAGCAAAAATGTGGATTCATCAACACCGGGTAAAACCTCACTCATATTCGCAGCGCCGCGTTTCACAACCGGATTAGCTGCAGTTGCAATGTTGATCAGCGGGCTGAGAAAATCTTCGGACATGTTGTAATATCCGTTCATATCGAGATATAATTTTTTGTTAAGGACACCTTTGTAACCGGCTTCGATGGTTTGGATGGTTTCCACTTTCAACTCATCGATTACCGTGCCGTCTTTGAGCGTAAAGCCTTCGCCGTTGCCCAAAACGAGTCCGCCAAAAAGGTTGCCGCTCAGGTTCAGAATCGTGGGTGCTGCAATGCCTTTTCCGTAAGTAACGCGGTAAGTGCCGCTGCCGGCGGTATACAACAGCGCGGCTTTCGGGATAAAGTTGGTGCCGTATAATTCGTGATCGTCATATCGTGCAGCCAAAACAGTTTTGAATCCGGTGCTGCCAAACGGCACCTCAACAGAGCCGTACAGCCCGACCTGATCCAGTTCGATGGCGCCGCCGCTATCCAGCAAATAGGTGTTTTTGCTGTCCGCAAAATCGCGCTGAACCTGGGTGCCGACAATCACGTTTGCGCCGCCGAAATTGTTATTGTACTGCAGCTCGCCGTTAATCCGGCGGGATTTATCCACAAACACAGCGCCGCGCGGCAAATGCAATCCGCTGGTTTCAGATAATGGAAAATATTGTGTTTTGAAAGAGCGTTCTTTCGCCTCAGCTACACTGAAACCGTTGCGAATATAGCTTTGATAATTTTGGGTGCGCTGGTTGATCGCGTATGTCGAATCGGTGCTGCTCCAGGTATGATACACCTGTGCAAATAAGCGCGGCGACACATATTTACCCTGCAAATAGTGAATTTGCCAATCTTTAATCTGGTTACGTCCGGCGTTGGTTTGGGCCAGATTGTTGCTGTTGCTGCCGCCGTAAGTCAATATAATATCGTTATTTGGCGCTGGTGTAAAATACAGCGATGCCTCACCTTTCAGGCTGTTGAAATCGCGATCGAGATCTAATTCGTCAAACGCAACAGTACCGATATAAACGGAATCAACGTAATCAAATTCTTCTCCCTGGGTGTATTCGCCGGTGACTTTGAATGCCACTTTATTGTTTAACACCTGCGCATGGCGGAAGCGTCCGGTTTTTACATCCTGATTTCCGCCGCCGAGGGCAACGGTTGTTCCGGGATACGTCCGGGGATCTTTGGTAATGGTGTTCACCAAACCGTTGTGTGCGTTCGGACCATACAGCGCTGCGGAGGGTCCGAGCACCACTTCGATGCGCTCGATATCTTCTTTAATGACCGGCGTAAAATTGCCCATCGGCAATCCGGTTGCGATGAGTGTGGATAACCGCGCGTCGTTCATCTGCAAATTTTTTGGGTTGAATGCGCTGTTAAATCCGCGCACGTTGATGCCCGTTCCCAAAACGCCGGAGCGAACAAAATCAACACCTTTTTGGTGCGCCAGCAGTTCACCGGGATTGAACGAAGGGTGATCGGCAATTTCCCGCGCCGAAATGACACTGATGGTTGATGGCGCATCGGTAATTTTTTCGACCTTCCGGGATGCGCTGACCACAACCGCTTCGCCGGCTAAACCGGTTTGCACAATCGAAAACGAAATCATCGCTGTTTGCCCGCTGGCAACGTTGATGGATTGTTTGCTTTCGCTATAGCCGATAAACAGCACGGTAACGGTGTAATTTCCCGCCGGAACGTTTTCGATGGTAAACTCGCCAGCCATATTTGTGGCTGCGCCCATGCTTGTTCCGTCTAAAACAATGTTGGCGCCGGTTAGCGGTTCGCCGGTTGCCGCATCCGTTACGGTGCCTTTAATCATCCCTTTTTCTTGCGCCGTAGCAATGCCGAAAAACATCAGCAACAGCAGAAAAACCGAACAAAATTTGTTGAGATACATGCCAGACCTCCAATGCATCTGAAAATGTTGAGTAATTTCCACACACGTTTAATTGTGCAGGGTGAACTATGGTTTTTTTAGAAAATCTATGATATCGCGATTAAACTGTGCAGCATTTTCAACAACAAACTGATGTGCAAATCCATTATAAATAATAAGTTGACTGTTCGGAATCCGTTCGGATATCAGGCGAAGATTTTCAGCCAGAATTACCCTGTCGCCGGTTGCGCCAACTGCGAGTGTCGGTGCGGTAATCTGGTGAATATCTGCAGAGCGGTCGAAATCGCCACCGGCAGTTGCCTGCGCCATAAAAGCAAATGGCGGTTGCGGCGTTTCCAGCCGCAGTCGAATGAGGTGATTCAAATGCGCATCGAGATAAGCATCGGTAAACGCCAGCCGGAATTTTTCCCGCATCATTTCCACATTGCCTTCGCTGGGTGTGATGAGCAATTGCAGCACTTCCGGTGCCATCGGCACGGCAATGGAGCGTCCGGCGGTAGTGGCAACCAGCACCAGCCGGTCAACCATTTCCGGGTGGTTCAGGGTAAATTCCTGCGCGATATATCCGCCCATGGAAACGCCCAAAATATGGGTTTTGGTGATGTTCAGGTGGGAGAGCAGCCCGGATAAATCGTCGGACATTTGCGAGATTGAATACGGTCCCTCCGGCATTTCGCTGAGTCCGGCACCTCTATTGTCAAATGCCAGCACGGTGAAATAGCGGCTAAGCGCCGCAATATTGTTTTCCCAGAGCCAGGTTGCGGTGCCTAACCCGCCAATTAACGTAAGGTGCGGGCCGCTGCCGTGTAATTCGTAAAACATACGAATGCCGTTGATGGTTGCCGTGTCGCGTTTCATATTCTCTTTGTTGAATCAGTGAAAACAATTGGATCGAAAAACAGATAGTTTTAAATCTTTAGAAAAAATCACTCGTATTAAACATTTGAATTTTTCCAAACATACGAAAACTTGAAATTCTTGTCAATAGCATTGCCGTTAAAACTTTTTTTCACAAAAATGCTGTCACATTTTTTTAACGGTTGAAAGGTAGATGTTAGATTTATAAAGGCATTACCGGAATTATTGTGAGAACATCAAAACTTCTTTTTAATGCTCATGTGTGGCAATGGTCACCCCGCATGTTTTAAGCGGGAATCCATTCTTGCGGAAGATGGAATCCCGTTTTCGAGGGGATGACAAAGTGGTGATTACAACATTTTTTTCTTCAAAAGAAATTCGGTGAGCTTAAAAAAATTGATCTGTTTTGGTGAAAACGGAGAAATTTCAACGTATCGAAAATAGCATCCTTTTGATACAACCATTTCAATTTTTTGCCCATTTTCAGGAATCCAACGCGCTTTTGAATGTCGATAAACAGCGCTCCCGGGCAAATTTGTGCTCGACCATCGGTTTGGGATAATCCGGGGAATTCACCTCCGGCACCCATTTTTTGATGTATTCCCAATCGGGATCAAATTTTTCGATTTGGGTGGTGGGATTGAAAATCCGGAAATACGGCGCTGCATCGCAACCGCAGCCGGCAGCCCACTGCCAGTTGCCGTTGTTAGCGGACAAATCGTAATCGAGCAGCTTTTTTGCAAAATATCGCTCGCCCCACAGCCAGTGAATCAACAAATGTTTGGTCAAAAAACTGGCGACGAGCATCCGCACGCGGTTGTGCATAAATCCGGTTTGGTTCAACTCACGCATGCCTGCATCTACCAATGGATAGCCGGTTTTACCGTTGCACCATTTTTCAAATTCTGCAACATCGTTTTGCCATTGGATGGCAGCGTATTTTTCCTTAAACGGTTGATCGACCACTTTTGGGAAATGCCATAAAATCTGCATAAAAAATTCGCGCCATATCAGCTCGTCCAGCCAGGTTTCGTTTGCAGCCAACGCTTTGCGTACCAATGCGCGCGGACTGACGGTGCCAAACCGCAAATGCACGCTCAGCCGGGAAGTGCCGTTTTGGGCGGGGAAATCGCGTGTTTCGTGATAATTGTTGATGATGTTGTCCCGCATTTCTTTTCCCGGAAAATCGACGCCGCTTTCATAAAAACCAATGTCAGACAACGTTGGAAAAGGGAGTGGCTCAGTTTTCAAACATCGGTTGAGCAGGTTTTCCGATTGCCGTGGGGCAATTTCTGTGCTGTCCAATTGTTTTTTCCAGGTTTTGCTGTACGGGGTGAAAACGGTGTAAGGTTTTTCCTGTGCGGTGAGCACTTCGCTTTTTTCGAAGACGACCTGATCTTTGAAGCTATGGAACGGAATGCCGTTTTCGCGGAGCAATTCGGCAACTTCGGCGTCGCGCTGGCGGGCGTATGGCTCGTAATCGTGGTTGGTAAAAACAGCTGCGATGTTCATTTCGTGGACAAGCTCACCAAATATTTCCGATGGAATACCGTGTTTTATCAACAGCGAGCTGCCATGCTCCGCCAAATTATCCCGTATTTTCGACAGTGATTTGTGGATAAATTCTACCCGGGCGTCATTTTTTTCGTCCAATTTGTCCAAAATATTTGTATCAAAAATGAACAGGGGGAGAACCGGAAAACCACTCTGCAATGCCTGATGGAATCCGGTGTTGTCGGACAAGCGTAAATCTCTGCGGAACCAGAATATGGCAACCGGTGAGCTGGGAAAGGGCATAAAAAAATCTCCTGAAATAAAATTACCGCCGAAACCGCACCATATTTTTGTGCGAAATTACGTGTAAAATTACGTCAGGAGATCAAGTTCAATCAAACCATTTCTGTTTTAAGCCATTACATAATATTTCCGGCTTTCCGGGATTCCAGCATTTCTTTTCTTTCGATATAATATTCATCGGGTTCGGCTTCCTGGCTGAAAATCAGTTTTCCGTTTTCGTCGATAATCACATTCGAACGGATGCCGCGCAAATTCCAGAAGCATCGGCTACGGATATCGCCTTTAAAAATTCCGCGCCCGAAATCATAGTCAATATCGCTCCAGTCATATAAAGCTGCTGGCAAACCCATAAATGAAACAAGTTCCAGAATTCTTTTTTCGTTAAACGGCTCGCATTTTTTGACCACCAGTTCATCTGCTTTTGTTTCTTCTTCAACTTCCTCTTCCATTTCGCCATCTTTGCTAAAACCGGGAATCCATTCGAGGATCTCCAATCCCGGCACCCAACCTCTCAACACCGCAGGGGAGCGTTTTGTGTTTTTTTTGCGTTTAAATTCTTTTTCGAGCCAAACTGCCACCGGTTGTACCGTTTCCGGTGAAAGTTCGATAATTTTCCGGGCACGCCATTCCATTGCCAAAAGCCGGGCAACTTCTTCGTTGCGTGCGCCATTTCCGAAATAGAATTTTTTGTCTTTCGGTTTGCCCGCGTCGTTCCAGGTGGCTGCCCAGTACGATACTTTCTTACCGTGATTTACAGTTTCGCACCGGTGAATACCTACCACGCCGGTTTTATTACCGCGACCCGGTTTTCGGCGATATAACGGTTGATTTTGACGCGGAATATAATCTTTATATTTTTCGTCAATTTCTTTTGTCAGGTCCTCCAAATGAGCGATGGCCAGCATGCGGCTTTTTTCCTTGCCACCATATTTCCGATCACTAAAGTATTTAGAGAATGTTTTCCCCCCGCCATAAACCCTGACTAGCCACCCATACATCTTCTTGCCGTCATGGTCAACTCGCGTTAGTCCTTTCATAATAACAGACCTTTCTGAATAAATTACAGATAAATCAAACAGCATTACATTTCGCTTAATGAATTATGAAATGCCAAAACATTGTCCAGCTTTTGCTGGGAGAATCGTGATTATTAGTAATGATACGATTGCATAAATAGATTTGAGAAGGAACGAATATCGTTGAAAAATAACACTTCGGAATACCTTAGTTGAGATTTTTCGTACAGAAACAATTTTTTTATTTTTAAACAATTATTTGTCGGGAAAAACGGAGAAAAAACAATCCTTCAATGTGACAGCGATATTTCACATTTTAGAACATCTATTTTTTTTATATCCCAATTTTGTTGAAGAAATAACCGATTCTCAGCTTATGTTTATCGGCAATTATAGCAGAAGGGTTAGGTTTTTTTTATTATTTTGTATTTTTTTAACATTTCAAACTCTTCTTCGAAGTTTGGGGTAAATATGGATTTACCCAAATTGGCTTCAATTTCGGAAATTTTCCAGAAACGTGCATCGCTGATTTCATCGGGATTGGGGATAAAGGGGCCGTCATCTTTTAGAATGAATGCATTCACCAATTCGCTCTCTTGCGAATTGCGCATGATGTAATTAAATGCAAAATCGAATTGATTACTGACGATACCCAACTCCTCAAATGCCTCGCGGTGAAGTGCGGCCTGAATTGTTTCGCCGCTGTTTACGTGGCCGCCAACGGCTGTATCCCAATAATCAGGAAACATATCTTTGTTCGATGCCCGTTTTTGCACAAACAAATCGCCGTGTTGATTGATGATATGCACATGAACCACTGCATGCAACAAATCGGGATTTCCGTGAACTTCGTCGCGGGTAGCTTTGCCAACTACTTTGCCTTCAGGTGATAAAATGTCAAACCATTCTTTTGCACTACTCATTTTTTTCCCAACTAAAAAATCAGAAATATAACAATTTGAAAATCAAATTTTTGAAGGATGATGCAACTTAGTTTAAAATTAAAATATAGTCGATGCCCGGGTTAGGATTTGGTTATTTGTCACATTTCTTTACATAAATGCGAATAATTTGCACTGTTTTTGTAGGTTTTTGGTCTGAACTCGATATTATACTGGTTCAAAAATGGTTGATCCGACCAACCAAATCCGGTTTTTGTGCCCGTTTCGACAGCCCAAATTCCGGTTTTTTGTTGTTTGTTTTCGGAAGTTTACTATATTTCAGGATGCAAAAAAATGCGATGATTTTCAGCGATTTTCCATCACAACGCAATAACTTTCAGGAGAATGCTTTTTGAAAAACAGTGCGATTCCCGGGTTGCCGGGTAAAACCAAGCCATACGTTTTGGCGCATCGCGGTAACAAAACGATGTGCCCGGAAAATACGCTGGCTGCGTTTCGCAAGGCGTTGTCCGATGGCGCGGATATCATCGAAACTGATTTGCATTTATCTGCTGACGGCGTTTTTATGTGTATTCATGACGATACGGTAGATCGCACAACCGGCGGGCAGGGCAAAGTTGAACAGATGACGGTTGATGAGCTAAAAAAATTGTGTGCTTCCAACGGAAACCCGGCGTTTGCCGGCGAGCAAATCCCGACACTTCAGGAGTTGATCGAAATTATCCCTGATGATGTTGCGTTGGCGCTGGAACTCAAATCCAATCGATTTTTAGAAGAAGCCGTTGCCCGGCAATTGATAGATGAGCTAAAAGCTGCGGGAATTATGGAGCGCACGCTGTTGCTTTCGTTTTCGCTGGAACGGATACAATCTGTAAAAGCCGTTGACCCGGAAATTCATATTGGCTGGATAACCCTGAAAAACTGGAAACCGATAAAAGGTGTGGAGATGTTGGGGCCGTTTTGGCCCATTTTGCTACTTAATCCGTTTTACGTTAAAATTGCCCATTCCCGAAATCAGGCTGTTGCGCCGTTGGATCCTAACCCGGATTCCCGGTTGTGGCTGTATAAATTGATGGGCGTGGATGCGGTGCTCACCGACAACCCTCGAACCACTTGCCAAAAACTGGGTCGCAGAAAATAAAATATCAGCCCGCATTTTATCATATCTGAAAAAGCCGAATATTTTGTCAACTCTCCGGCGAAATCAATATGGGCTAGTGCTGACAATGCCATTTGAAAACCTTTCTCCCAAAGCTTATTCAAATATAAAAGATCGTGACCCAAAGCCCGGTAGTATCCCGGACACAAAATGTAACGATACTATTTTCTGTACCCAAATGAGGCACTGTTTATCCCATAGATGCGGAATGTGATTGCGAATTCCTCGCAAATTGCGCAAGACGAGTAGTTTTTGTTCCCGCTATTTTCGATGATTGAACCGTATATAAGTTTCAAAAAGGTTTTTTAGTGAGAAACCCCTGAATACCAAGTGGTTGTATTTTATCAATTTACGCCCAGCTTAATCAATTTGGGCTTGGGATCTTCAAAATCCGGATCAACAGCCAACGATTTTTTGAAATAGCGAATCGCATTCAATGTATCGCCCTCAGCCAATAACGCATCTCCAAAACTGTCGTAAACGTTCGGTGATTCCGGAAATTCATCAATGTTGAATTGAAATACTTCTTTTGCAAGTTCAAATTTGTCCGCCTCGATCAGGCTATGCCCCAACGTGTTTAATACATACTCTCCGGTTTGATATCTATCTGCTGAATCGCTCTTTAATTTATGCCATAAAACTTTGGCAGAATCGATGCCATTTTTGGCCATTTGATCGCCAAAAGGGAATCTGCCAGATACTTTGTAATCTTTAATCCCCAAATCCAATATCACTTCGATGGTTGCATTAGCAATCCGAGCCGTTCGGGAACTGTTGCGATTTGCCATGACAACAATGCTGATTTCTTCTTCAGGATATAAGATTAACTGGGTTTCGAACCCGGTATCTTCACCGTTATGAAGGATTGTTTTTTTACCGGCATATTCCTGCAGAAACCAGCCCAACCCGATTTTTCCGCCCCAGGGCGTATCAAATTCGGGCTGAAACAGCCGGGCAAATGTCGATGGTTTTAAAATTTCAAGTTGATTTAACTTGCTGTAATTTAAATTGATAATGCCCCACTTACACATATCCACAACATTGGAATGAAGCGTTGAACTCGGTGCGTGTTTTCTATTGTAAGGGTAATGCTGCCAACGTTCTGTTGACAATCTGAGCAGATGTGCTGCCGCCCAGTTATCCGGCAGATAATCGGGTTTCGAATACGTGGTGGCACGCATTCCCGTTGGGTTTAAAACATGATGTTGCATGTAATCTTCAAACGACATTCCCGAAACTTTGGCAATCACATCACCCAGACATTCAAAACCGGGATTGCTGTATGTGAATTGGCTGCCGGATGGAAATAAAAGTTTTTCGCCAGCAATGCTCCGGACGTATTTCTCCAATGCATCCTCTCCAAAAGAAGGATTTTCCCAATCATAGCTACCCGTAGTTATGGGCAACCCGGATGTATGGGTCAACAAATGCCTGATGGTAACCGTTTCGTGGCCGTTTTCCGCCAGTTTAAAATAGGGCAGATATTTTACAACCGGATCGTCCAGACTGAGTTTACCTTTTTCAGCCAGTTGTAAAATTGCTGTTGCCACAAACGGTTTCGAAATGGATGCCATGTGGTAAACGGTATGAATGGAAGCTTCCTTTCTGGTTTCGATATCTTCAAAACCAAATGCCTTTGCGTAAATGATTTCCGTCCCTTTTGTTACGCCAATGGCAACGCTCACACATTTATGGTCAATCATAATGCGTCGGATATACGGCGTTAGCTCGTCCTCCAATTTCTGTCCAATGGGACCGGATATGATTTCGTCCGGCAATTTTTCCGGTTCCGTCTGGCATGAAACCAACAATAGCAAAATGAATAGTATTTGTGCAAAATACATTAAGTTACGCAATATGATGATCTCCGATAAATGATGTGTTTTTTGGTAGTTTACAGTTTAACCGTCAAACCCAGTGATGGAACGATCGGCCACAATTCCACTTCCTCGCGATTGGGTAATCCCTGCCGGGTGAACCGGTAGCTATACCCGTAAATATTTTTAAAGTTTAACACATTGCTGACATCCAGAAACGCCACCATTCGGGCGTTGCCCATTGCGAATTCCCGGCTGAGCCGAACATCGAGCCGTTTGTATGGCGGCAAATGTTCGGAATTGATGTCGCCTTCCTCCCAAATCCAGCGATCGGCATCGGTGTCAAATTCTGGGACCAACGGGGTGTAGGCAAATCCGCTGCCGTAAAAAGCCCGGAAGTTGAATTTCCAGCCGCTGCCGAGTTGCATATCGCCAACTGCCGACAGCGTGTGACGCTGGTCGGTGTATCGCGGGAACGCGCCGCGATTGTCGTCGATTAAATCTTCTTTTGCGCTGAGCAAGCCGTAGCTCAGCCAGCCGTAAAAACGCTTCATCGACAGCACTGCGTGCAGGTCAATGCCTTTCACAAAACCGGTGGCGTCGTTCCGGCGAGTGTAAAAAATGTTGCCGTCGCCGCCGATTTCGGAATGGATCAAATCGTCGTAATCCTTGTAATAGCTTTCGATACGTAACCTGAGGTTGTCGCTGCCGTTGCCCGTGTTCAGCAAAAATCCGCGTTCGAGGCTAAAAATGTAGTGGGTTGCGCGAATCGCCTGAGTGTTCGTATCCGATGCCACCGGCGAGGCAATTTGCCGGTAAATCGGCGATTGGTAATAATGCCCCCACGCGCCGCGAACCGTCCACTCACCCAAACCGCTGTATGACGCGCTGATCCGCGGACTGATGTTCAGATCTCTGTTGATATCGAAATAATCTGCTCGCCCGCCGATGCTGAGCAGCAGCTTGTCCGATGCCTGCCAAACGTCCTCCAGATAACCCGCCAGCTTGTATGAATCCGCCCGGATTTGCTGATCCGCCGGATCGATATAATTGTTGTCGATAACGTTCACCGTCGTGTCCGGATAATTCTCAAAATCGAAGCGTTCGACAATCGTTTCCCGGTCCACCTGATCCTGCCGGTAGCGAATATCCTGATAGCTGATGCCTGCCTTAAGTTGATGAAACGGATGAATTTGCGCGTCGATATCCGATTTCATTTCCAGCGTTTTGATGCGCAAATCGTTTTCTTCGATATCATCCACATCGATTCTGTAAAAATAATTCTGGTTGGCTTCGATGGCCACATTGCGATTGAAAATTTCGTGATAGCGCTCCTCTTCCAACTGATCGTAATACGAGACTTCCGTGCGCAGCAACAGGTTTTTGCCGATAAAATTGACGCTCTGCAAATCAAACAAATTGCTGAAATAGCGCGCTTTTTCATTCTCTTCGTCGTATCGCGTTTCGGTGAGATTTGCCGGTTCGCCCTGAACCGTGCCTGTTCCGGTGAATGGACCAATCGTTTCGATCTGCGGATCGATCCGGAAATCATCGCCGGCGTGAATAAATTCGAACAGCAGCTTGTTTTTCGGCGTGATGTAAAACGAGGTAACACCCTGAATATCGTAAAATGAGGGGCGCGCGCCGTCCTCCACATCCAACATTGCGAGCACATATTCGAGATAGCTTTTGCGCAGCCCGAGAATAAACGAGCCGCGAGAACTGAGCGGTCCTTCGATGTAGCCATCGAGATTGGTCATGCTGAGCGTGGCGGCGCCGGTGTAGCGTTCCCGGTTGCCTTCGCGATATTCGATATTCAGCACAGAGCTTGCCCGATCGCCGTAACGCGCGCTGAATCCGCCGGTCATCAGGTCCACCTTGCGCATCAAATCGACGTTAAAAATGCCAATGCTGGCGTTGTCCGCTTCCTTCACGTGAAAGGGTTCATACACCTGCGCGCCGTTCACGAGCACCAGATTTTCATCAAAATTGCCGCCGCGAACGTTAAATTTTGCGCTGAATTCGTTATTGGCGGAGATGCCCGGCAACGCCTGAATGGAGCGCATCACGTCCGGAACAATGCTGGATATCTCGCGCACCCGCTCGCTTTGCAGCGATGTGCTGCTCACCTGCGCAGCTTCGCCATCACCGGGATTGGTGTAAACGGTCACTTCCTGCAGCAAAACGCCGGTCGGGATGAGCGCGATACTCAGGGTTTTCCCGCCATCCGCAACGGTAATTGGCGCGGTTTCGGTTTTGTATCCGATAAAGCTGAATTGCAATTGATAATCGCCATTTGCCAGCGAAAGAGAGAATTGCCCGTTTTCGCCGGCGGATGTGCCGATCGATTGCCCGAGCACTTCCACATTGGCAAAACCCAGCGGTTCGTTGGTGGATTGATCGCGAATAACACCCGAAACCGGAAAGGTTTGCGCGTGCAGCGTAATCGGGAAAATACCTGTAAAAATGATAAAAAATAGTAGGACGAAGCGGTTGTTTTTCATGGATTTGTCCGGGTAATTGTTGCCGATAAATCGCTATGAAGCGTATGGAATATACGGCAAATAATACGCCGGAATACCGGGAATGTTGCGAAAAGGGAAGGACGGCCATGTCTATTGTAAAAAGTAAAAATGTCGGGGCGGGTCAGCGCCGCGCCTCGACATTTTTTTCATTCAATCATCAATTTATTCAACCGGCTTCAGGAAATTGTCAATCGCATAGTTGCCGATGGTTGTGCCGAGTCTGTTGCCTTCAACCGAGTCGTAGCGAAAATGGATGCCGAGATACACCCGCGACATCGAGCATTCCATCGCGGCGGATGAAAAACTGGTGAATGAACGGGTTGGCGGATGCATCTCGATTTTTGGGGAAAACGGACCGGATTCATCCACCATTTTCGTGGTCATCGTGAAAGCATACGCATCGCCAAAAGTATTGGCGAGTGCAGACATCGCCGCAGCGCTGGCGCAACCATGCGCGGACGGATACGATGGAAATGCATACGTATGTTTGTGTAAATTATTCCAATCGGTTTCCGGCTCCGTATCGGGATTGCCGTCGTTTTCCGCCCAGCGAATGGCAGTGTATGGTCGCCAGTGGTTGTAAAAAAATTTGTTGTCAAAAACGTTGATGTAGGCATCGTAAATGCTCATGTTGAGCAGGGCAAACATTCGCGCCGTTTTCCACAAATTGAGATGCGCTTTCATTGTGAGATCGCGGGCGAGGCGGTTGTGCGAATTTTCCACGAAATCTTTCCACCACATCGCAAAATGCGCCTGATCCGCAGTGCGGGTTTTGCTGTCATTTCTGCCGACTTCCTTCACTTCATCGAAGGCTTTTGTATATGCATCGCTGGTGATTTCCGGCGGTGGCGGCGAGCGAAACTGATCCGGTGATTTGAGCATAAACGGCTTTGCCACTGCCCAACCCGCGCCAAAAACAAATCCTTCCGGCGTACCGCTGTGTTCATTAAATTCGGCGTAAACACCCGGACCCATCGGGTGCCATTGGTATTCCGCTTCGCCGTTCCAGCCATCACTTTTCCGCAATTCGAGAATGGTTGCTGCAGTTGCCTTTCCAAGTTCAATCCCGGCAGTTTTTGCCGGGCTTTCCTCGATGTCATTCAGCCAGATGTTTAATTCCGCTGCCATATCTGCGCGTTTATCCGGGTATTGATCAACCGCGATTTCAAATGCTGCCTGGGCTGCCGCCGCCATCGGATCAGCATCCCTTGTTTCGCCGGAGAAAGCATATCGGGAATACACCGGATGGATGGTATTTAGCGCATCGTGGATGGCGATGCTCATCATCGCAGTTGATCGTAACCCTTTTAATGTCAAGAGTTTATCATCATCTACTGCCGTTGCCATAATCCGTTCATTCCACGATGCAACAATATCTCCGCTGTAATCCGAAACGACTGTTTTTTCCTGAGCGCAACCTGAAAAAAATATCAGGCTTACGAAAACAATAGCACATTTGCTCCAACTGATGTTGACATAATAATTCATCCAAAAGCCTCCTCAGTGAATGAAGTTTTTGATTTTTTCGATGACGAATCGGGATAAACGATCGGGTGCTTTCAATAGTGGCAGAGAAAAACGCGCAGGAGGTTTGAAGCTATATTTTTGCCAGAATGCAATGCGTTTTGAATGGAATGCGAACGCCGGTGGCAGTTTTGAAATTGGCTAATTGTTGATCGAGTGCAGAAACCACAGCTTGCTGTTTTTCGCCGGTTGCGGCATAAAATCCGGTTGCCATCGGCGTTGCGCTGATGTGTTTCGGCACAAAATTTTGTAATTCCGGTAAATCTAAATCCAGTTGTTGAGGTGCGATCTGTAGCCGGGAAAAACCGTTCTGGGTGAGGAGATTGCGAATGTCGTCAGCAGCAGATAATTGAAATGCGGCAGATAATCCAGTTGATATTTCACTGCCAATATAATCAGAAATCGCCCCGATGAGAACCGAAAAATAGAGATTTTCAGCAATATCGCACCACAAACTGATTGCCAAACGCCCCTCCGGTTTCAGCACGCGCCGCATTTCTCGGAGCGCCGCATCGCGATGTTTTACAAACTGCAAACACTGCGCGCACAAAATGACATCGATGCTGTGATCGGGAAAAGGCAGTTTTTCGGCGCTGCTTTCGTGCCATTGGATGTGCTCGCCAATTGCCGATGTCAACGATTTCGCAACACTCAGCATCCCGGCATTTATGTCCACACCGATGATCCGTCCGGCACTTTTCATTTTTTCTGCTGCGTAACGCGCCGCAATGCCGGTACCACAGCCGATATCGAGAACGGTTTCCCCGGGTTGCACATCTGCAAAATCAACCAGCGCTTTTGCCGCCGGACCGAGAATTACCGGAACGAGGATTTCCTCATACTTTTCCGCTGCATCCGTTGCCAATTGCCATTGGGTTGAAGCTTGCATTTTGTCCTCCAAAAATAGTTCTGAAAAGATATAATGAAAATAGCAAATAAGGAATGATTACACCACTCCACAAAGATGTGGGGAGGAGTGAAGTGTTTGGGTGTTAATGTGTGGACGTGTTATCGTAAAATGTGTTAAATTGTCTGGCATTTATATATCAAAAAAACAACATGTTAACACCTAAACAGTTAAACACACAACAGGTGATCCATTTTTCAGCGCTGTTCGTAAAATGATTTCAGCACGTCAAAAGCCAATTTCTTCTCGCCTTTTTCGGAGAGCAATCCTTTGCGATTCCAGCCGTCCTGAATGCCGGGGAGCGGGCGACGCGGTGAGCGAAAATCGACCAGAATCCACGGTGAAAATCCCTGCAGTTGATCGATGTTTTCGATCATTTTCAGCGTTTCGGTGTAAAGATAGGCTTGATATTCTTCCGTCCAGCGCGTCAATTTGTCACCGTGATGGCCATATTTGGCGCCCGCGCCAAATTCGGATATCAGCACCGGTTTGTTTTGGGTGATTTCCCAGCGAATGCTGCGGGCTTTGTCCGGCAGCCCGTCATACCAGCCGATGTATTGGTTGAAACTGAGCACATCCACCACCGCCGCAAACGGATCATCGATGGTGCGGGTGTTCGGCTTGCCCTCCACATTTCGCTGCTCCAGCGCCGCGCTGATCAGCCGCGTCGGATCGAGTTGCCGCGCCAGCTTCGCCAGATTTGTCAGAAACGCATTCCGTGCATTGCTCGCCGGCGTTTCATTCGCCATCGACCAAATGATCACCGAAGCCCGGTTTTTATCGCGGGAAATCATTGCGGTGAGTTGTGCCGATGCGTTGTGATAGGTCGCTTCGTTTTCCCACAAAATTGTCCAGTACACCGGAATTTCTTCCCACACCAACAGCCCCATTTCGTCCGCCAGTCGCGGCATGTTTTCGTTGTGGGGATAATGCGCCAGCCGCACAAAATTGCAGCCGAGTTCCTTCGCCCAGTTGAGCAACTGCCGTGCATCGGCTTCGGAATACGCCCGACCACCGCGCAGCGGATTTTCTTCGTGAATGCTGATGCCTTTCAAAAATACCGGTGCGCCGTTGAGCAAAATTTTCGTTCCGTTTGTTGTGATTGTGCGAAAGCCGATGCTGTCGCGCAGCTCATCCGCACCGCATTTGAGCCGCACATCGTACAATTTCGGATGCTCCGGCGACCAGCGTTCGAGATTGTTTTCAGCGATTGACAGTTCCGCAAATCCCGCGCGATCGGTGACGATTTCCTGCGTCAATCCCGCTTCCGGGATGCTCACGGAAATCGTTTTTCCTGCAACGTTTTTTCCGGAAAGTTGGACATATCCTGTTATTTTTTCCGGATTTTCCCGATCGAGCTGTATCTGGTAATCGCGGATAAAATTTGCGGGCGTTTCGATCAATTTCACATCGCGGGTGATGCCGCCGTAATTCCACCAATCGGTGTTCAGCGTGGGAACGCCATCGCGTTTGCGTTTGTTGTCCACTTTAACGATCAGAAAATTGCCGGTTTCGTTGAGCAAATCGGTCACCTCAAAATTGAACGGCGTGAACCCGCCGATGTGTTTGCCCAATTTTTTGCCGTTCAGATAGACATCCGCTTCGTAATTCACCGCGCCAAAATAGAGAAAAACCCGGTTCTCCGACGCCGTTTTGCGATAGTCGAACGACGTTTTATACCAGACCGTGCCTTCGTAATAAAACAGGTATTCCTTTTGGGAATTCCAGTCGCCGGGCACGCGGAGGACGTCCGATTGGTCGAAATCGTATTCCACTAAATCCGATTTGTTTTCCGGTTTTACGTTTGTAAAATATGCGCCCTTTCCGGGATTTTCGAAATTCTCAAACGCCTGATAGCGGTAATTGTAAAACCCGTTTTCATACGGATCGACGATGTAATGCCAGTCGCCATTCAGGCTGGTGACTGCGCGGTTGGCGGTGTTGGTAATCAGTTCATTTTGCGCGAACAGAATGAACGGCAGCAGTAAAATAGGAATCAGGTTTCGCATAAAACGTCCTGTTTTTTCAGGATTTATGGTATTTTGCCACAGAGCGCACTGAGATTTTTTAATAAGAAAACACTGTCCAAAAATTGAGTCTAATGATACCTGACATAAAATTTTGTAACAACATCCAAATTCTTCTCCGAATTCCTCTGTGCCTCTGTGGCAAATAAAATCAATTTCGTGGCAAACTAACGAAATTTTATTCCCCGACAGAAATCCAGTCCACCCAGATTTCACCGGAGGTAACCGCAAGTTTGAGTGCGTTTTCACCGGCAGCGAGTTTTGACAGCGAGATCGGCAATTCCTGCCAATCGTTGCCAACATTCAACGATTCGGAATTGCCATTTAGCGATACGTCAATCGTCGCGTTTTCGCCGGTGCTTTTGGCTTTCAGCACAATTTTCGCCGATGTCAAACCGGTATTCCCGAAGCTGTAGCGAACCCACTCATCTTCTTTTAAAACAACACCTTGCTGCGATAGATGATAATCTTCCCGGTGTTCGATAAGCGCGATCTGAACCGGCTCGTTCACCCGGTAAACCGCTGCACGCTGCGATGTATCCGTCACGGAATAGGAGACGCCGTAGCCAGCGTGTCCGTAATTTTCCGCCTCAATTTTCACCGGTGCGCGCCGCAAAATGCTGTTCACCACATCCGGGAAATAGACGCAATTTTCCAATTTGATATTTTCGATCAGCTCGTCAAATGCGCGTTGGGCGACATCCGCTGCGGGCTTTTCGGCAGCATCTTCGCCACCACGGGAATACGCCGCAATCTGGTCCCAATCCGCCGGACGGTTGATGGAATACGGCGTGTTGCGCGTGTCCATTTTTTTCCACGGCCAAAACGACCAGCCGATGTTGTTCGCCTCAAAATATTGGGTGGTCGCCCAGTAAATCGCGTTGCCTTTTTCACCGGTTTCGCCGACCCAAATCGGGGTGTTCAACGTGTCGCGCATGTTAATGTAATGCGAAATATCGTTTAAATTATCCGGGCGATTCCAGCAATAATAATGGAACTGGTAAAACACGTTATCGTCAAACGGTTTGCCGAAAATCGACCAGTCGTTTGACCAGTTCACACCTTCCAGCGTGATCATGTGGTTGGTGTCAACCGCGCGAATGGCGGCGGTAATGCGCCGATACAGCGGCTCCACCAGATGCGCATATTTTTCCGCCGCGCCGGTATTGTGCGGCAACGGCTCGTTGAGCAAATCATACGCCGCAACGGTCGGATTATCGCTGTAACGCTTGGCAATTTTCACCCACAAATCCACCAGTCGATCCTGGTTTCGCACATCCATGAACAGCTCCGGTTCGTCCGCCGGACTGTCGTCGATGTTCGCACCGGTTTGTCCGCCGGGCGCGCCGTGCATGTCGATGATCACGTACAGATTGTGCTTTTCGCACCAGCTCACCAGACTGTCGATGAGCACAAAACTTTCCTCGATAAACTGCGCATCATCGCCTTCGGTGAGAAACAGCCGCGCGTTCAGCGCCGGTCGCACCGAGTTGAAACCCAGCTCCGCGATGCGGGCGATATCCGCTTCGGTGATGTAATATTTGCGAAATTGCTGCCAGAATTCCGCGGCTTTTTCCGCGCCGATCAAATCGCTGACAATCTTTTCGATTTTACGCGGACGGTCGCCTTCTTTGCCGAATTTCCACATATAGCCTTCCGGCAGCAGCCAGTTGCCAAGCCCGACGCCGCGCAGCATAATTTTGTTGCCGTTGCCATCGACAATGTTTTGTCCGTTGGTGCGAAGGAATTGTTTTTCCTGCACTTGCGTATTGCAACCTACGCTAAAAAGTATTGTGGCAATAGTCGATAAAATGATGCCAATCTGTTTCATTGTATTATCCTGGTTTTTTTTGACAGGCATTGCGGAAAATGCCTTTTTCCGAAAAATATACCCAATAGAATCATGAATAAATCTCAAATATCGTACCACTCTAATTACACTTAATAGTCACTATCCCGACCGGTTTTGTGGGCATTTTCAGTTAACAGGTTATTGATTTGATAACCGGAGCTTATCATCGTAATAAGCTAAATCAGAGCAACTTGTTGCAATTCGAATCATATTTTCCGGCATTTGCATCACAACTATCGCGGTTCACCACATAATTTTTTTCTGGCAGGGTTGATTAGGTATAATTCAATGCAACACATGTGATGAAACGAAAGGCATTGCTGATGCGGCTAAAAATTGAACATCTGACCAAAAATTACTGCAATGACGTGATCGCGCTGGACAATCTGAATCTGCAAATTGGGGCGGGGATGTTCGGTTTGCTCGGTCCCAACGGTGCGGGAAAATCGACGCTGATGCGTACCATCGCGACGCTGCAGCAACCGGACAGCGGCAGCATTTTTTTCAACGGCATCGATGCGCTACAAACGCCGATGCAACTGCGGAAAATATTGGGCTATCTGCCGCAGGAATTTGGCGTGTATCCCAAAATTTCAGCCGAAAAATTGCTCGATTATTTCGCAACGTTGAAAGGGATTTCGGATAAAAATGATCGGAAGCGGATGATCGGCGCGGCGCTGGAAATTACCAACCTGACGGATGTGCGCCGCAAAAACGTCAGCGAATATTCGGGCGGGATGAAACAGCGATTTGGCATCGCGCAACTGCTGCTCAACACGCCCAAATTGATCATCGTGGACGAACCCACAGCCGGACTCGATCCGGCGGAACGGCAGCGTTTTTTGAATGTGCTGCGGGAAATCGGCACGGAAAATACGGTCATTTTTTCCACCCACATCGTGGACGACGTGACCGATTTGTGCACCGATTTGGCAATTATGAACAGCGGGAAAATTTTGCAGCACTCAACGCCGGAAAATGCAACATCGGCGCTCGCCGGGAAAATCTGGACAAAATCCATTGAGCGAAATATGCTGGAAGTGGCGGAAAAACAACACCTTGTGCTATCGTCAAATTTCAAGGCTGACCATTCGATGAGCATTCGCGTTTATGCCGAAATGCAGCCGGCAGGGGATTTTTCACCCGAAACGCCGCAACTGGCAGATGCCTATTTTCTGGCGCTGAAAAATGCGGATTTTTCAACGAACGGGCAGAAGTGATGGCGGAAGTTTCACAGTAAAATCAGGGAGATTCCGGGACAAGCCCGGAATGACAGCACGAGAGTGTCGTTCCGGCACATGCAGGAATCCCCGTTTTCAATTCAATCAAAAAGATCAATCCAATGTTCAAAACAATCCTGACATTCGAATTGAAATATTGGCTGCGGCAGCCCTCCGTTTATGCGTATGCGCTGCTGCTGTTTGGCATCGCCGCGCTGGCAATGCACGGCGTTGCCGGCGGGTGGGATGCGCCGTCAGCAACGCCGCAAACGGTGGTCGTTGAAAATTCGCCGCTGCGCATTTCACAGATGATCCAGCTTTACCTCCGCTTCGTCATTTTCCTCATTCCGGCGATTTTCGGCGTGGCAATTTACCGCGATTTCAGCAGCAATATGCACGCGCTGCTCTATGCCTTTCCGTTCACCAAACGGGATTATTTATTCGCGAAATTCTTTGCTGCAACGCTGGTTTTTTGCGGCATCGCTGCCGCAATCGGTTGCGGAATTTTTGCCGGAACGCAGTTGCCGGGCGTCGATCCGGCAAAAATTGCGGCGTTCGATTGGCAACCCTATTTGCACATTTACGGCGTTTACGTGATCCCGAGTGTGTTGTTCTTCGGGACAATCGTATTTGCGACCGTCGCGCTGACGCGGAATATTTACGCCGGGTTTATCGTGATTGTGCTGCTGTTTTTCGGGCAGGCGTTGGCGGAAAATCTGCTCACGGATATTGAACATCCGTTTTGGACAGCGCTGCTCGATCCGTTCGGGGAAACAGCCGCCGTCGCGTACACCAAATATTGGACGTTGGCGGAGCAAAACGCAAATCTGCTGTCGATAACATCGCTGATTGTCGCCAATCGCATGTTCTGGCTGGCAATTGCCGGTGCGGTTTTTACCGCAACTTATCGATATTTTTCATTCAGCCAAACCGCTGTTTCTGTTGGGTTTCGGCGAAGAAAAACAGAACGCGTTGCGAAACATAAAGCCGCAATCACACCCTTTACCCTGCCCGAAGTGCGTTACGAATTTTCCCGGCGCAACCAACTGAAAATGATCTGGCAACTCGCCATCGCCGATCTGAAATACATGCTCAATAGCTGGATGTTCATCAGCATTTTGCTCGCCGGTATCGCAGTGATTTTTTTCCAGCAGGCCCAGATGAATCCCCAATACGGGTTCAAATTGCTGCCGGTCACCTGGCTGATGTTGCGGATTCCCGCATTCCTGTTTTCCGGCGTCATCAATCTGCTCACTTTTTTGTATGCCGGAATGCTGGTGCACCGCGCCCGAATCGCCCGGATGAACCAACTTTTGGACGTTACGCCGGTGCCAAACGGCGCGTTGCTGCTCAGCAAATGGCTCGCGCTGGTTTGCATGCAAATTTTGTTGCTGGCGATTGTCATGCTCACCGGGATTGCGGTGCAGACGCTCAACGGATTTCATGATTTCGAGATCGGGCAATATTTGTTCGCGCTCTACGGGTTGAATTTGCCGGGACATATTGTCTGGGCGTTTGCCGCGATTGTTGTGCAAACCGTGTTCACCAATCCCTATTTGGGGCTGTTTTTGCTGCTGTTGGGATCGATGGGTGTGGCAGGTTTGTCGGAACTGGGCATCGAGCATTTGGTGTTCAAATTCAACATCAGCCCGGATATGATTTTTTCGGACATGAACGGCTACGGCGCAGATTTGCTGCCGTTTTTTATCTACAAAATCTATTGGGGAATGCTCGGCGTGGCGCTGATGTTGGGCGCGTATCTGTTCTGGATTCGCGGGCTGCCGGAATCGTTTCGCGAACGCGTTTCTGACGCAATTCGGCGATTTCGCGGAAAAATTGCTGTGGCGTTGCTGCTGTCGCTGATCGCATTTCTGGCAACGGGAACGGGCATTTATTATTACGACGCGATCCTGCACAAACAGGTCACATCCGACAAACAGGAGCGGCAACTGATCCGCGAATTCCGGCAAACATACGGGCGATTTGCCGGAATCGTTCAGCCGCGAATCACCGACGTAACGGTGGAAATGCAGCTCTTTCCCGAGTTGCAAAATTTTGTGGCAACCGGGGAATATATTCTGGTCAATCGCGCCGCAACAGCGATTGACACGCTGGTGATCAAATGCGGATTTGATGAGCAAACAGAATATCATTTCGATCGCCAAACACGAGCGATTGTGCGGGACATCGCCGCAAAATTTGATGTGCTCACGCTCAGTGAACCGCTGTTGCCCGGCGACAGTTTGCGCATGCAATTCGAGATTCGTAACCTGCCGAACACCATTTTTCAGCGAAATTCCAATGTGCTGGCGAACGGCACATTTATCGGCAGCGATGCGTTTCCGCGATTCGGTTACCGCGATGCCGAGGCAACACCGCATCCGGCAGATGCCGGCGCTCGCCGCAATTCTTACATGGCGATGGATTCGGATTACCTCAATTTTTCGGCGGTGGTGAGCACATCTGCGGATCAGATTGCCATTGCGCCGGGTGATCTGATTCGCCAATGGACCGCAAACGGGCGGCGATTTTTCCACTATCGAACGGATCATCCCATCAAGTTTTATTTCGGTTTTAACTCGGCGCGATACGCTGTGATGCGCGATCGCTGGAACGATGTTGAACTGGAAATTTACCATCATCCGTCGCACAATTACAATTTGCAGCGCATGATGCACGGACTGAAAGCATCGCTGGCGTTTCACAGCGAAAATTTCAGCCCGTATCAGCACAAACTGGCGCGGATCATCGAATTTCCGCTGTCGGAAGGCAGCCACGCCACCACTTTTGCGACCTCTATTCCGTTTTCCGAATATCGCTTTTTGATCGATGTGGATGATCGCGATCCGGCGTCCATTGACTTCCCGTTTTACGTTGCGGCGCACGAACTGGCGCACCAATGGTGGGGAAATCAGGTGATTCCGGCAGATGCGCTCGGCGCGAAAATGCTCACCGAAAGTCTGGCGGAATACGCATCGCTGAAAATTTTGGAACGGGCGCACGGCAAAACGCAAATCCGCAAATTTCTGCGATACAATCTCGAGCGATATTTGCAAGGCAGAACCGGCGAGCGAAAAGGGGAGTCGCCACTCATTTTGTGCCGCAACGATCAGGAATACATCGCCTACGGCAAAGGTGCGCTGGCATTTTACGCGCTCAGCGAATATATTGGTGAAGAACATCTGAGTCGTGCGTTGCGCGGGTTTCTCGAACGCAATCGATTTGCGGGCGCACCGTATCCGACCGCGCCGGATTTGCGCGATGCCGTGAGCGCCGTAACGCCGGATTCGC
The DNA here is from genome assembly GCA_020634975.1 of Calditrichia bacterium. Taxonomy (NCBI): domain Bacteria; kingdom Pseudomonadati; phylum Calditrichota; class Calditrichia; species Calditrichia bacterium. The sequence continues at coordinate 158,191 of JACKAQ010000005.1, forward strand.
TGCAATATTTGATTCGAGATATGTTCGAAACGGTCACGTTTTATGATAACAATATCATCGCCGCGAACGTAACCGAACTGGCAAACGGGCAGTTTCAGATTGATCTGGAATTGATGATTCGCAAATATCGTGTTGACGGGCAGCGACAGATTTTCCGCGATGCAACCGGTGATTCGCTGACGTTCCGCAGCGCAGCGACGGCAGAACCTGTGTTTTCGCTGCCGTTGGCGGATTTTGTGGAAATCGCCGTTTACGGCGAATCGGAAAATGGGGAATCAGGGATTCTCTATCGAAAACAACACAAGTTTTCCAGAATTCACAACGTGCTGCAAATTGTCGTCGATCAACCGCCGACGGAGATTTGGATCGATCCGGATTACCGGTTGATTGATGCAAATCCGGGGGATAATTGGGAAAGGATAAAGGATAAAGGATAAAGGGTTAAGGATAAAGTAAGGGAAGTAAAAGTAAAAGATAAAAGGAAAAGAAAAAATTTTACGTGAGATTTGGGATTTATGGTTGAAAAGCATTTGACGGAAACATTTTTGCGCAAACATCTGGAAGCGATGATCCATGTGCTGGCGTTGTTGCAATACTGGTTTTTTATTGAATTTGGTTTGGGGAGTTCATGGGAATCGTTGCCGGAATATCTTGTTTATTATGTGTTTATGTGTCTGCCGATTGTGTTTTATGCGAATGCCTTTTGGCTGATTCCATCGTTTTTGCGTCGCAAAAAATGGCTGGTTTATGTGTTGTTGGCAATGCTGCTGTGCAGCATTTTGGGTGCTATTTTTCTACTGCTGATAATGCTGGCGAACATCGGGCAAACGCTGTTGGCGGCAACGTTGGCAAGTTGTATTTTTCTGGGATTTGTGACATCTTTCGGTTATCGGTTCAGCAAAGATTGGATTGTGAACATCGGCGTGGTGGAAAAACTCAACGCCGAAAAATCGGCGATGGAACTGGCGTTTCTCAAATCGCAAATTGATCCGCATTTTTTGTTCAACACGCTCAATAGTCTGGTTGCGCTGGCGTTGTCCGAAAAAGGGGAGAAAACCGCCGATGCCATCGCCAAGCTGGGCACGCTGATGCGCTATAATTTGCACGATTCGCACGCGGAACGGATTTCGCTGGAAAAGGAAATTGATTATCTGCAAAAATATATCGATCTTCAACAATTGCGAATGAGCGACAATTGCAGGATCGAATTTAACCTGCGCATCGAAAATAAAGATTTGCAGCAACGGAAAATCGCGCCAATGCTGTTGATGCCGATCGTCGAAAATGCGTTCAAATTTGGCGTGCATCCGTCCGAATCGTCTGATATTCGCATCGATTTGCAGATGACAAATCTTTCGCTCGAAATGCAGGTGGAAAATACCATCGTTCGCAAAGCGAGCAAGATGGAATCCGGCGGCATCGGGTTGCAAAATGTCCGCAACCGGTTGCAATTGTTGTATCCGGCAACCATCGATTGATTGCCGAAAACCGGGAAAATCAGTTTATTGTCCGGTTGTCGATTGAATTGACGTGAATTGAATTTTTGCCGCAAAGGCGCGAAGTTCGCGAAGTTTAATAAATATATTGATGAACATTACAATGCTTCCGTTGTGTTACGAGAAAGTCCAAAATAGTGTCATTCCCGCGGAGGCGGGAATCTATGCAATGGCTTTGCGACTTTGCGGCAAAATCGTTTGTTAAATCAAACTTGTGTAGCTGACAGATTATTATTGCTGAAAGACCGGGGATTCCTGCCTACGCAGGAATGACACCTTTCGTAATCTGTCATTGCCTCGAAGGCGGGCAACGCATTAACAACTTCGCGCCCTTTGCGTCTTCGCGGCAAAAAACATTATTTATCCTTTATCCTTAACCCTTTATCCTTTGAAATGATAACATGCATCGCCATAGATGACGAGCCGAAAGCCCTGGAAATTATCCGCAATCACGTGGCGCGGGTGCCCTTTCTATCGCTGGCGCAAACCTTTCTCGATCCGTTTGAGGCAGTGGCATTTGCCAACGATCATCCGGTTGATCTGGTGTTTCTGGACATCAACATGCCGGATATCGACGGATTGCAGCTCACCAAATCTTTTTCCGGCAAACCGCTGATTATTTTTACGACGGCCCACAGCGAATACGCCATCCAAAGTTACGAAGTGGCAGCGGTGGATTATTTGCTGAAACCATTCGATTTCGCCCGCTTTTTGATGGCGGTTACCAAAGCCAAAACGCGGCTGTCGCCGCAGCCAATTGCGGGCAGCGATTTCTTTTTTGTGAATACCGGCAGCCAGAAACGGCGGCTGGTTTACAACGAGATATGCTATATTGAAGGGGAGGGAAATTACGTCAAATATGTTACGAAACCGAGTCGGTGCTGGTTCGTGCATCGATTCGCGAAACCTGGCACAACTGCCGGAATCGCTGTTTGTGCAGATTCATCGCTCGTTTATCGTGTCGCTGCAATATATTGATAAAATTGAGATAACCACGTCACATCGCCAACAAAATGATTCCCGTCGGCGCTACCTGGCGCGATGCGTTTTGAAACGGATTGGGTATTGTATCTATGCAGGAAAAATCGGGGAAAATTCATCGGTGTTGTTGTAGGAAAATTCATCGTTGTGTTGTCGTAGGAAAATTCAGAATTTTCCTACGACAATAAAACAACCGGATTATTCCGTAACCGGATCGTTTTGGTGCGTTTCGGTTTACGGATGATGGACATATCAAAATAATCCATACCGCGATCGCTGTTGCCGATGTGTTTCATACCTAATGTATAGATGTTTTGCATCAATTGGGTTTCAGCGTTTCGCGCGTATCGCACAGGGTTTTGCTTCCTCAAATTCCCATGCAGCAATTGCCTGGCGTGCCGCGACAAAATTATCCCGTATATCCGTAAATTGATCGACAAATGCTGACCGAGATCTCAACATACGTTTGGGCCATCGCAGCAAAACGGTTCATTAATGTGCCGATATTTTCCAGGGTTGGATGGCTGTATTCCCTGAGTCCGAGCGGGAAAAAGGCTTTGTATTCTACAGAATCCGTGCCCCATTTGGCGCTGATTAACCCGTGCTGGCGACGAACCGCTTTAACAAAGGTTTTTTGGGCAGCTTGCATGCTGTAGGTAGCCGATTTTTTTAATACTTCCTGCTGATCCACCACATTTAATGCCTGCACAAAGGCGCTAACTTTGGGTTCGGTGGTAGTGATGGTATCATCCAATGCATTGGCAACGTTATACGCTTTTAGCGTTGCAGGTGATCTTCCCCGAACTTGAAAAACCGCCGGTTGGTAATAAAAGCAGTCTTGAACGGGTTTTTAATATCCGTTTAATCTCCATCCGTGAATCTCTTTTGGTAGGTTTAACATCCGTGTTTGACTGTTAGTATCAGTATTCGTTGGATATGGGATAGTTAGAAAAAATGACAAATACAATTTTTTATAAAAATATGCTAAAATTATTTACATTATCAGATTGTCCTCATTGCTTAAAAGTTTATAAATTGAAAATTGTAAAATATTAAGCATTTACATATAAGTAGGGTTCCTTTCATATTGAATTCTGGAAACAATATATATAAGCAAAAGTTGAAATTTTGAAACCATTTAAAGAAATAAATTTGTGAAGACATCAATGGGTTCAAAAAGCCTTTGCGAAAATGATCAACTGTTATGAAAACATGAAAAATAAGTAAAAACACTGTTTTAACAAAACTGTTTGTAGTTTGCATAAAAGTATCTGAACGATAAAGATAAAAAACATGGACTCAACGCAAATGTTGGACCAAATACTTGGTTCATCATTAAGTCTTCGGATGTCATCTCCATTAAAAGATAAACAAAAATTTTTAACTTCACAACAATATTCATTTAGAAATTTTAAATAAAATAGTCACAAGTCGCCAGATTTTTAATACCACCTAAAATAAGATGGCTAAAAAATACACATTTGTGTTCATTTTTAATGATGAACCGTTGATATATGTTATCACAGATATTTCAACATTCAATATGATAGTCATTTGAATGGTTACATTTATTAAAATCGTGTATTTGGAAAGATTTAAAAAGATTATTCAAAAATATAATGGTGAATTTTCGAAAAATTTGTGAATTATTTTAAATCACTAAAGTCGGAGATACGACTGAATAGGATCTATGTTAGAGGAAATATGAAATAGTGAATAATCAAACTTACAATAGATATGAACTTTTAGTAATGATTAAATTTAGAAGAAGGATTTAGGATGAATTTTTATAAGCAAGTTTTGATTGAAAGAAACATAACGAAAAAATTATTGGTCTTTAATTTATATGAAAAAGATTTCAAAGAATAAACGATAAGATTCATTTGATTATAAAAGAGATTTATTGCTGAGGACAATTTAAACCGAAAACAGGTTATTAATATTTAATAAAGGAGATGGTATAAATATAATTAAGCAGAAATCTAGAATAAAAAATTGGCAATTATATACTGATGGAAATTAGTATAAATGATATGTACTGTTTTTGAAAATCGAAAGACACGTTAAATTTAGTTCAAAAAATTCATATGGTAGAAAGAAATCAAAAATGTGACTAACCCCTAAACGATTCTCAAAGCAACTCGATTGATCATATGAACATATAGATGTTTTTGCGATATAAGATTTTCATCTGAAAACTGAATTACATTCAGATAGCGAGTATAAAATAAAAGAAAGTCTTTTTAAAAGAAGTCAATTTATTGAAAGAAAAACATTTCTCATTGTATAAATTACAGTATTCAATAATTGTTCGAAGAATTGGTTAAATTTGTTCCTCTCTTGGGAGAAAATTCTTACCAGAATGGAAACATAGCGAATTTCACATACTATTAATGATGTATCTTTGCAATTACAAAACTTATAAGATTTCGTTACTATTTCAAGCTCTTAATAAACAAATCTTTTTAATGAAATTTACGATTTATGATTTAAACAAAAACTCAGAAAAACGATAAGAAAAACAAAACAAAATATTGTTAATACTTTAAAGGTTTAACATATTCGACATATTTCAAAATTGCAGTTACGTAATTTAAGTTTACAGAAGGGGATCAGGAAACATCGTTATCAGATATATAAGAAGAAGGAAAAAATTAAATTTAAAGCTATTTAGATTGTATCACCACAAGAGATTTTAATATATTGTGAATAAACCTTGGTATTTGAAGTGAGGAAATCCATTTTTCTAAAGTTGACTTTAAAAAAAATTTTAGAGGAACGCATTAATAAGAATATTACAAGATTTCACATTAATTTTTGGATTTGAAGTAAAAAAATTTTTCAATTGTTGGGTGTTTTTAAAAAACCGTAAAAAAAGATGTTAAGACAATTGAAAAAAAGTTGGTGGACTATTTTTTATTAATTAGCCAATACTTTTGTTGGCTTCAATTTTATTAACCACAGACTTTTAACAGGTTTAGAAATTTCAGAAATAAATGTTTAAAATTAATGACTATCAATCCCGTTTGCATTATCTAAAAATTCATGGTGTTCAGACTATATTAAAGTCTATTTAAAGTTTTCATACCAATGAAATCAAAGTTACAAAAAATGGGAAATTTGGTAGCAATAATTGATACAATGAAAATTTCAAAATAATGAAGAGTTGGAGAACTGTTTGCGTTATTAAATCAAATTAAACAATTACTTATCGATAAAGAAAATCTCAATACGCCAATTGAAGATGCTGAAAAGCGTGAAGAACAAATGTCGAAACTAAGGAGTTTAAAGGAAAGACAAATGAAAGGTTGTCTGAACTATCAAGATATAAAATCACAGGACACTTATCTAATTAATGTTTATGCTATTGGAGTTTAAATACATTAAAATATTAAAGAAAAAATATTCTATTTTAAAACTAATAGTTTTAATTTTTGCACTGATAATCTAATAATGACAACCCACCATAACCTCCGCAAAGCAACCATCCACGATCTGGCAACCCTGTGCCATTGGGATGAACAGGCACACGTTATTGCATCCGATCCCAACGACGATTGGGAATGGGAATATGAATTAACCCGTGATCCCGAATGGCGGAGCAACTGATTGCGGAACTGGACGGGCAGCCGCTCGGGTTTGTGCAGATTATTGATCCGGCAGCGGAAGAACGCATTATTGGGGAAACATCGGGGAAAACAAACGGCCATCGATATCTGGATCGGGGATAAAGAAACCTGGGCAAAGTACGGAACGCAAATGATGCGTCTGGCGCTGGATCGCTGTTTTGCGGATGAACACGTTACCGAGGTTATTATCGATCCGTTGGCATCCAATATCGATGCCATCCGTTTTACCAACGGATCGGGTTTGTGTTTGTGGAACAACGCACCTTTGGCGATGATCAATGCGACGTTTACGCTATCACCCGGCAACAATGGCGGGATAAACAACCGGAACAACGGCACGGAAAATAATAATTGTAATTGTCGGGATTATTCATCATAATAATCGTAGGAAAATTCATGAATTTTCCTGTTGTTGTAGATAAAATTCATGAATTTTATCTACATATTATCAATCACCATATCAATATCAATCAACAATGACATTGTTCAACAACCGATTCCGGTCCGAACCGAACCGTTGGCAATGGTGGGATTATTCCGCACCGGGTTCCTATTTTATCACCGTATGCATATTGGACAAACATCCGTTGTTGGGGCAGATTATTGACGGCGAAATGCATCTGTCCGAATGCGGCGCCATCGTTGCCAAACAATTCCCGTTGATTGCGGAATATCACCCGCGCGTCCGGTTGGACGAATGGGTGATCATGCCCGATCATATCCATTGCATTATTACGTTGGGGATTATCAACATCACAACGGTATTGCCGTTGCCGGGGATAACACCGGTGGTGGTGATATATGCACAAGTCCAACCCCGCGACATTAAACAATACCGCAAATGCCGTCGGATGATCATCCGATGTCATCGGCAAATTAAAATGCAAACGTCAAACAGATCAATCTGTTGATGAACACCCCGGACAAAAATTGGAACGATTACCACGATCGTCATCCGCAATAGCACCGAATATTGGCAATCAAACAATAATCATCAACAATCCCGAAAATGTGGGACAACCGACAATAACGCGGCAATGATCGTAATGGTGCGTCGTAGATAAAATTCGAATTTTAGTATTCAATTGGTTATCACCGCAACAAACCCCCGATCCCCCAACCCCCGACCACAATAATATTCACCGCCGAAAATGACGCCGTAAAAAATCCACCGCGATATTCACCGCCGAAAATGCCATCGTAAAAAAACCATCGCGATATTCACCCCCCAAAACGGCATCGTCAAAACGCACATCGCGATATCCACCGCCGATAACGGTATTGTAAAATTTACAAAGGCATATCCACCGCCGAAAATAACACTGTAAAAAAAACATCGCGATTTCCCCGCTGATTCTGTCGCAAATCACCCCGCATATTGCCGTTTCTGCACCTTTCGCTTTGGCTCAATCCATATTATATTGATGGAGCATGTAAATCGGATGTGTTCAAACACGACAAAATGGATCAAACAATGAAACCATCAACAGCAAAACAGTCCCAATTAACGCCAGACCTGCCGGGAAAACTGGCAGCACCGGCGCAGCGGGCATTGACGAATGCGGGTATTACATCATTAAAGCAGCTCTCCGGGTTCCGCGAAAGCACGATCGCCGGGTTGCACGGCATCGGTAAAAACGCGCTTGAGCAACTGCGTCAGGCGTTAGCAAATGCCGGATTGTCTTTCGCTGAGGAATAAAAAAGTAGTGTGCCAAAACCAATCAGAAAGGACATTCAAATGTTAACAGAAGCCAAAGCATTTAGCGGATTTTCCGTAAATGATATCCATACAGCCAAAAAATTTTACAGCCAAACGCTCGGTCTGGCAGTTGCGGAAGTGCCGGAAATGGGCGGTTTGCTGAAATTAGAGCTTGCGGGCGGCAACAATGTGTTGCTGTATGAAAAACCCGGTCATGCGCCGGCGACATACACCGTGCTCAATTTCCCGGTTGCAGATGTGGACAAAACCGTGGACGAACTGACCCGGCGCGGCGTGCAGTTCGAACAATATGGCGGCGAAATCGCCACCGATACAAAAGGTGTGTTTCGCGGCGGCGGACCGTTGATTGCCTGGTTTACCGATCCGGCCGGCAATATTCTTTCGGTAATCGAGGATAAATAGAACC